>DASWKP010000157.1:0-14771 GCA_036396575.1 Longimicrobiales bacterium
CCTGGAGGCCCGGCGGGCCGAGGGCGGGGACGATGCCGTCGTGTTCGCCGAGATCGACGAGGGATACGCCAGCGGGCGGTTCCGGACGCCCGCGGGTCAGGGCATTGCCTACATGCTGTCCGAGGAGGGGCCGGCGCCACCCCACGTGATGTACTACGCGCCCTATATGATGAACGCCGAGGTCGCCGGCGCCGTGGGCGCGCACCGGCGGGCCCTTCCCTTCGTCTATGACGAGGGCAGCCCCCGCGCTTACCTGGTGCAGCTCGTGGACCCTGACTTCGTCCGCGGGCTCGGAGGAGGCCAGCCGCTCACGAGCCCGGGCTCGGGCCGATGACCAGGTGGTGCATGCGGGTACCCTGCCAGGTGTAGGGTGCGCGGACGGCGTTGCCGAAAGGTGGCGAACGGCGTCCGGGCCGGGGGCTCGACAAGGGTCGCGCGCCGGGGCTGGAGGCGTTGGCGGTGCCGGTCTCCCGACCCGGGCCTCGCCTGCCCCTCAGGCGGACGACGGCACGGAGTCGTCAAGGGGGGCGAGCATCCGCTCCGTGAACGAGGGACCGAAGTCGCACTGTCGGCGCCCGGCGAAGTACCCGGCGCCCACCGCGAGGCTGCGTTGGCGCTCCCGGTCGTACGAGGCTTCACTCCCCATGATCGCTTCGACACGGTCCACGAGGGCCTCGGGGGCCAGGACCTGACGCGGCACGAAGCCGCCCAGGTCCGGGGTGAGGAACCCTCCCTCCTCCCGGAGGAGCATCGTGGGGAGGCCGGCCGCCGCGGCCACGGGTAGGACGGTGCTGAACAGCCCCACCACCACCGAGGCCCGGCACAGGTCTTCGGCCAGAGCCCCGCCCGCCGGGGTGAGCTCCATGCGGGACCCCACGCGCCGGGCGAGCGCAGACCAGCGGGCCGCGGCCTCCCGGGCAGGGTGGAGGCGGACGAGGACGCGGTCGAGGACGCGGCAAGTCCGGGCCAGGGCCTCGGCGGCACGAAGGAGCGCATGGTCCTGAGCCGGACCTCCCCCGAAGTACCGGGACGCCCAGGCGCTGCTCTGATCCACCACGAGGACGGTCCGGGCGCGGCGAGGCTCGCACGGCTCGGGGATCGGGTCCACGAGAGAGCCGGCGGGCAGCAGCTCCTGGCAGATGCGGTCCCGCCCCGCCCGCCCGGCCAGGTCGGTGTCCAGTGCGGCCAGCACACTCCGGGACGTGGCCCCGAAGCAGAGGTAACGCCGCGCCGGGATAGGAGCGAAGCTCGCGGGGCTGGTGACGACGCTGTGCTGGAGGCTCACGGTGCGGTGGGGCGAGCCCAGGGAGTCGGCCAGGAGGACCGCGGACAGAGGTAGGTAACGGGTGCGCACCACGGCGGCCCCGAAGCGGAGGCCGGCCCGGAGGCGACGCCACTGGACCTTGGCCAGGGCCATTTCCCGGAGGGGCACGCAGGCGTCACGCCCGAGGTGCGCACCGGCACCCCGCAGCAGGGGCTCCAGGAGCGCCCAGTCCGCCTCCCGTTGCCGCCAGGCCTCGGGGCACCTCAGGTACCGGCCCGGGGCGTATTCGGCGGTGCGGATCCCAGCCAGTGTGAGGCGCCCCCCCCAGCCGCCGGCGCGGGCCGCGGCGGCCAGCCCCCGCTCCTCCAACCCGTTCACGAACACGTACAGGACCGTGCGGCCGCTCGCCACCAACCCTCCAACCAGGCGGCGCATGAGCTCCAACTCGGCGGGCCGGGCGCACTCGCCCACCACCACCACGTCCCCTGTCCACCGGGGTGAGGGTTCAGGGGGGGGAAGCCGGGAGAGGGAAACCGCCGCCGCCCTCCCCAGCCGGAACGGAGCCGGGCCCCGGGAGCCGTCGGGCTGCGCCCGGATGAAGGCGTCCAGCGCGCCGCAGTACGGCAGCAACTCACGCCACTCTGGCGACGCGTGGAACGCCCGGCTCGCCTCCAGGGCGACGGGCGCCGTGGCGCCGGGGGGGAAGACGAAGTCGTTTGGCGTCACGGCGGTCGCGCCCGTATCCTCAGCGGTCGCGCGGCGCGCGGCCGCGCTGTCACGGTGAAACAGTGAAGCTAGGACGGTCTCGACGGTGCTGCACCTCCACGTCTCCGAGCCGGACGACCCGGCCTTGGCCGGCCTCGGCGCAGCCCTGGCCGGGAGCACCTCGCTGGTGTGGAGGCTGCATCGCCTGAGCCGGAGGGCCGCCGCCGGGCGCGTCCGGCACCACGGGCTGCGGACCCTCGGGCTCGCCCCGGGACCGGCCTCCCCTCCCCCACCTGTCCCGGGGGATACCGTCCTGCTCACGTCTCCAGCCCAGGCGCCCCTGCTGGACACTCTCTGCGACCATGTCTCCGTGGCGTACTACGCCAAGGACAACTTCGCCGTGGGGCATGGCTGGGCACCGGAGCGCGTCCGGCGCTGGGAGGCCGTCATCACCCGGCGGAGCGAACACGTCGTGGCCGTGTCGCAATCCCTGGCCGCCGAGCTGGGAATCCGTAACGGGCTACGCGCCGACCGCGTGGGCGTGTCGCCCAACGCCGTGCCCGCCGCGGTGATCCCGGAGCGCTTTCCGGAGCAGCCGAGGCCCCTGCCCGGGTCCCTGGGCGCCGTTCCCCGACCGGTGGCAGGGGTGCTCGGACGCGTCTCGAGCCGCCTGCGTCTGGACTGGCTCCGTGCCGTCGTGGACCGCACCCCCTGGCTCCACTGGCTCTTCGCCGGCGACGTGGAGCCCCGCGAGCTGCGGATCCGGGACCTGACCCACCTGGCCTGGCTGCGGCGCCACTTCAGGTGCCACTTCACGGGACGGCGCACCTACGACGAGCTGTGCGCGTACGCCGGCGCGGTGGACGTCGCGGTCCTGCCGTACAGCGACGCCAGCGTGAATCCCTGGGCCAGCCCCATGCGCCTCTTCCTTCACCTGCCCTTCGGCCGTCCCATCCTGGCCACTCCGGGATGCCAGCAGCTCGAGGAGTTTGCGCCCCTGGTGACCCTGTGCCGGAGCCCGGAGGATCTGGCGGAAACGCTTGAGGAACTCCGCTGGCGCGACTTCGATGACGGGCTCGGTCAGGCCCGCTGGCAGGCGGCGGCGGAGCACACCTGGGAGCGCAGGGCGGAGGGGTTGATCCGACGCCTCCCCGCCCTGCCGGGGTGCCCGGCATGAACGTCATGCACGTGTCAGCGTGCTGCCACCTCGACTCCATCGGAGGCACGCAGCGCTTTCAGTGGGACCTGGCCGCCGAGCTGACCCGGCTGCGGGTGCGGGGCTCCATCCTATGGCTCACCGAGGACCCGCCGGGGCCATGGATCGTGGACCGGGACGTGCCGGTCTTTGCCCTGGCGTCGGGGGGAGCTACAGGGCTGGAAGCGGCGGCGGCGGCGCTTGTCGAGGCTGAGCGCCCCTCCCTCCTGCACTTCCACACATGGGGGCACCGGGAGGCGCGCCTGGCGCCCGTCGCACGGGAGATCGGCATCCCCCTGGCCTTCACGTTTCACGGCGCCATGGGGCTGTGCCCCAACGGCACCCTGCTGCGCTGGGGGAGCACGCCCTGCGACGGCCGCATCCTCCCCGGGCGGTGCGGCTCGTGCAGGGTGGCCTCGTGGCTGCGCACGCCCCACGCGGGAGAAAGGGGGGCTGGGGGCGTGGTGGCCAACGTGCGCTCCGGGCTCCGGCGCCAACGGGCCCTCCGGCACGGGCCGGGGCTGGCAATGTTCGCCCAGGGCGTCCGGGAATTCCTGGGTGCCTGCAGCCTGGCCTTCGTTCCGAGCCCCCGCTTTACTGGGGTTCTGACGTCGAATGGCGCCCGGGCGGAGGCCATCCGTCACTGCCCGCCGGGCGTGCACCGCAGCGACATCCCGGCCACGGCCGGTGCCCGCGGGGACACCCCGCGAGAGCACGCCTCCTCGTGCGTGGTGGGGTACGTGGGCCGCATCAATCCGTCCAAGGGGCTCCACATCCTCCTGGAGGGGTTCATGGCCACGAGCTGGGACGGGGCCCGGCTTCGCGTGGTCGGCGCCCCCGACGCCACACCCAGGGCAGCCGCATACGCCCGGGAGATGGAGGCCGCGGCCCTCAGCGACCCCCGGGTGTCCTTCTCGGGGGCCCTCCCCGTGGGCGAGTTGGCCCCTGTCTACGGCGGCCTGTCCCTCCTGGCCATTCCGTCCGTCGGCGTCGAGACCGGCCCCCTGGTGCTCCTGGAGGCGCTCCAACGGGGCGTCGTCCCCCTGGCCTCCAACCGGGTCGGTCAGCCGGAGTTGGCGCGCCGTCACGGGAGCCTGGTGGAGCCCAACACGCCCGCGGAGTGGCGACGCACCCTTGACCGGTACTTCGACCTCCATAGGGCTCGGGAGGCGCCCTTCGGGGAGTTGGCGGGGCCCCCGGTGGATCTGCGCACCATGCAGGACGTCGCTGTCGACGTGCTCGAGGCCTACCGGAGCGTGCTGCCGGCGCCGACGGCGGCCGCGTCGGCCACGTGAGCGAGAACCCGGAGGCGACGGCCCTCGACGATCCCCCTCAGCCCCCGAAGGCCGCCTCCACCGCCTCCATGGCCACGCCGCACACTCTTCCCTCCGGATCCACGGCAGGGTCGTAGGCCGTGAGGGCCATGGACACGACCGGGAACCGGCTCCGGATCTCCTCGAGGGCCCGGACCAGGTCGGAGGCCGACAGGCCGCCGGGGGCCGCCAGCGCGTTGGCCCGGGCCTCCTCCGGGTCCAGGACGTCCAGGTCCAGGTGGACGTGGACTGCGTCGGCGCGCTCCCGCAGGCGGTCCAGGGCGGGGCCCAGCGCCGTGCGTACGTGGCCGGGCTCCACGTTGGCCAGCCCCGCCTCGGCCATCAGCCGGGCCTCGGGAGGGTCCAGGTCCCGCACCCCCACGAAGAGCAACCGCTCGTCCGGAAGGGGCAGGAAGCCGGTCACTCCCGCCGCCAACCCGCCGAAGCAACGCCCCGTCAGGATGCACGCCGCCATGCCGTCAAGGAACCCGCTGGTGGTGGTCTCGGGCGTGTTGAGGTCGCCGTGGCTATCGAACCAAACCACGGCCACCTGACGGGGGGCCAGGCCCGCCACAACGCCCACGGTGGCGTAGCACGAGCCGGCCAGGACCACGGGAACGCGCCCTTCCGCCACCGCGCCCGCCACCTCCCTGGACACCACCCGCAAGCCGCCGAAGGCCGTGCTCAGCACGCTGGGGACCCCGGCCTGCTCGGGCGCCACGTCCACCATGGCGACGTCCCCGGCGAACCCGGCCAGGAACTCCGGCAGCCCCGCCGCCAGGAGCCGCGCCGGCCCCGCGCCCATGCGCACCCCTCTCACGCCCGAGTCGTACGAAAAGGTGACAAGCGTGACGTTCACGGCGCCTCCCGGGGGCCGTGGCCCCTCCGCGCGCCATCAAGCAAGTGCCCGCGCATCCGCGCGATGGCCTCCGGGCCCACCCGGCAGCACCCTCCAACGCCCGCCGCGCCCAGGCGATGCCACTCCGCCGCCGAGGCGCCCCAATCCACATCGATGGCCACCTCGATGGCCCCATCGATGGCCACATCGATAGCCGCGCCTGTGGCCACGCCGGTCCAGGTCCTCGTGGCAGAGTCCCAGACCTCCCCCGAGTTCGGGTAGGCCAGGACGGGCTTGCGCGTCCCCCGGCGCAGCTCCGCCACCAGGTCGGGCACCCACCGAGGCGGCACGCAGTTGACGCCCACGGCGGCCACACCCGCGGCGGCGTCGCAGGCCCGGGCGACCTCCACCAGGGGCGTCCCGTCGGAGAGGTGCGACCGGTCCCGGCAGCTCATGCTGATCCACGCCCACGCCCCCGGCGTCTCCTGGAGCAGCCCCAGGACCGCCTTCACTTCGGGCCCCGAAGGGATGGTCTCGCACGCCAGGATGTCGGCCTCGCTCCCCGCGAGGATCTCCCACCTCTCGCGGTGGAAGTCCGCCAGCTCGTCCCTCCACATGCCGTACTCGCCACGGTACTCGGAGCCGTCGGCGAGCCAGGCCCCGTAGGGCCCCACGCTCCCGGCCACCAGCGGCTTCAGGCGCCCCACACGGTTGGCCGGATCGGCCCAGAAGGCGTCCCGGGCCTCCACGGCCAGGCGCACCGACAGGCGCAGGAGCTCCACCGCCCCCTCGTGGCTCATCCCCCGTTCCCGGAAGCCCGGCAGCGTGGCCTGGTAGCTGGCCGTGGCGATGCAATCGGCCCCGGCGCGGAGGTACGCCTCGTGGACGGCGCGGATGGCCTCCGGATCCTCGATCAGCACCTTCGCCGACCACAGAGGGTCGTTCAGGTCCTTGCCACGGGCCTCGAGCGCGGTAGCGAGGCCACCATCCAGGATGAGGACGCCCTGTGCCTCGAGGAAGGGGGTGAAGGGGTTGTCCGCGGAGGTCACGGCGTGGCGCTCAGAGAATGCCACCCCCCGGCGGTTCGTGCGCGTGTCCGTGCGCCTCGTCGCCCCGGTGCGCCTCGTAGTGCTGGCGGAGCAGGTCCTTGCCGTAGTCGTTGCCGTTGGGCGTGCGCACCACGGTGTGGACGTGCGCCCGGGTCGGCACCTGGCGCTCTCCGCCCAGCGCCACCGGCCCCTGATGGTCGAACTCGATGAGGATGACGGGACTGTGGACTCGGTAGTAGAACACGGCGTCGGGGCCCACGTCTCCCAACCAATAGAAGAAGGTCTCGTCCAGGTGCTCCTCCACCTCGCTCATCTTCACCCGGGCGTGGCCGTCGTCCATGTTGCCCACGAACTCGCCGATGAGGTCCAGGAGCCCGGCGCGCTGCTCGGGGGACAGCCGCGAGCCGGGCAGACCCTGGTAGTCCAGGACCAGGTTGTCCCGGTAGGCCTGGGCCAGAGCATCGCCCCTGGTCTTGGGCTCCTCCCCCGTGGCGCGGACGCGCTGCTCGGCGTCCAGGCTCTCCATGAAGGCCAGGCCGAGGGCCTCCTCGTCCTGGAGGACGGAGGTTCCCGCGTAGCGGCCCGTCGTGGCGGTGACCGGCTCGGAACCCATGAAGGTGGGGGTCATGACCACCTGGTCCCCCAGCACGAAGTAGTTGATGACAAGGTGGTGGCCGTCGAGCTGCCAGCCCCAGGCCTCGGTGGCGGACGGCTCGCCCATGACGGTGAACCAGTAGAGGTCGTCGCCGTACTCGTCCCAATTGTCCATGAGGTCGGCCAGGTGGCCGTTGAGGCGCATGACGTTCCGGGATTCCTCGAGCCCTTTCGCGCTGAGGCCCGCCCGCATGACGCCGAAGGCGAGGTCCCGCTGCGCCTCCGTCATCTCCCGCAGGCTCACCCCCTGACGTGCGGCGCGGTGTACGTTGTGCCACGTGCGCCACTCGATGTCGTCGGTGGCGAACTGCGTGGCGTCCCGCTGCTCGGCGTCGAGCCCGGCCAGGAAACGCAGGGTGGCCTCCCGGACCGGTGCCGTGCTGACCCCGGTCGAGCGGATCGAGAAGAGCCCGGGCTGGACGGCGCCGTCGGCGGTTACGCCGTGGAACGGCTCGGCGAGGGGGTCGCGCTGCTGGCCGCCTGCGAAGGGAGCGAAGCCAGCCGGGCCGGCGACCGCCCAGCCGGCGAGGGCTGCGCCAGCCAGCGCCGCCAGGCGGACGGTGACGCTTCGCGTGCGCGGGAGGGTCATGGCTCGTCTCCTCGGTGGTCGGTTTAGGGCCCGTCTGACGGGCCCTTACGGGTACATCCCCTGGAGCTGCCGGAGCAGGCCCTCCAGCTCGGACACGGTGTGGCCCTCGAACGTGTGCGCGCACACGCCGTCGTATCGAGCGCACAGAGCCTGGCACGCGGGCCCCTCGATCATCTGGTCCGCCATGCCGAAGAGGACGTTGTCCTCCTTGAGAATGTGCCCCCGGATGAGGCTTACGTACCCGAGGCCGGCGTGGAGCAGGCGCTTGGCGGCATCCTGGTCCCCACCGCGGGCCGGCTCGAAGGCGTCCCGCATGTGCTTGACGTAGACTCGGCCCTGCTGATGCTCCTGGAGCATCACCGCGATGGGCCCGGAGTCCCGCGGCATACCCCTGGCTTCCAACTCGGGAAAGAGCAGATCCTCCTCCTTGCCGTGATGCAGGGCGTCGGCGTAGAGACGGATGAAGTCGATGCACAACTCGATGGCCTTGTAGTCGAAAGCGCCGGGCTCCCGCTCGTTCGAGAGCACCTCCTCCAGGATGTCGGCCACCTTGAGGATGTTGCGGTGCTGATCCCGGAGGATCGCGGTGGGCGTCGCGTCGTTCGTCATGGCAATCGGGTTCTGGGGGAAGGCATCACGCTCCGTCCAGCTTACCGGATTCGGGCTTCTGCGTCCACGCACCGACGGCGGCGAGGCGGGACGTTGCGCAGCCGGATCACGCGACGGATGTTGCGGCACTCCCATCGAGGTCCGAACCGGAGATTCCCACCATGAGAACCACGCCCGTCCTGCTGTCCCTCGCCGCCATCGCCACGGCCGCCGCTCCCGCCCAGGAGCCGGTCGCGTCCCAGGAACCCGACACGGCCCAGGAGGCCCAGGGCCCGAAGCGGATGACCATGGAGGAGTCCCTCCTCCTGCCCTCCTGGGGCGGCTATCGGCTGTCCGCCGACAACGCCCGCATCGTCTTCACGAAGCGGGAGATGGACCCCGAGGATTGGGAGAGCGTGACCCACGTATGGGTCCACGAGCTGGACACCGGCGAGGAGCTTCAGCTCACCAACTCGCCGGGCGGCGAGAGCAACCCGCGCTGGCTCCCCGACGGCCGCGTTCTCTTCACCTCCCGCAGGGGCGAGGGAGAGGAAGCCACGAACCGGCTGTGGGTAATCTCGCTGAGGGGTGGGGAGGCCCAACCGTTCTTCGACGACGAGGAGGCGCCCACCGGAGGCGACTTCACCAGGGACTTCGGCATGCTGGCCTACACGGAGGAGTCGGACCGCCCGGACAAGGAGGAGTGGGAGGCACGGACCAAGGTGCGCGATGACGGCTACTACGCCGAGAAGAAGCTCACGTACGACCACCTCTGGGTGTACGACGCGGAGACCGGCGAGAAGACGCAGATCACCGATGACGACTTCGACGACAACGGGCCGAGGTGGTCGCCCGACGGGCGCTGGATCGCCTTCACGTCCAACCGCACGGGCACGCGGATGGGCGATCCCGACCGGAGCGACAACTCCGACATCTTCGTGGTGTCCGCGGACGGTGGCGAACCCCGCCGCCTCACCACCAACTCGGGACCCGACGGGGGCCCGGTCTGGTCTCCCGACGGCACCCGCATCGCGTACACGGGCAGCCCCCACCAGAACAGCGGCGCCGGCCAGAGCGACGTGTGGGTGGTGGACGTGGATGGCGGGTCGCCTCGAAACCTGACCGAAGGCCTGGACTACTCGGCGTCGGGCGTGGTCTGGTCCGCCGACGGGAACCAAATCTACTTCAGCGTGGCCGAAGGGCTCACCTCGCGCCTGTACCGCATCCCCTCGGGAGGAGGCGCGCCCGTGTCGGTGCTGCCCGACGACGAGTTCGTGTATGGCGGCGCGCAGCTCTCCGAGGACGGGTCGACCCTCCTGTTCACGGGAAGCTCTCCCCTGGCCCCGGGCGAGGTCTTCCTGGCCGACGCCGACGGCTCGCGCGTCCGCCGCGTCCTGAGCCCGACCAACGGGATGGCGGGCTTCGAGTTGGCCCGCGTGGAGGCCCTCACCTGGGAGGGCGCCGACGGCTGGGAGATCGAAGGGGTGCTCACCTACCCCCTGGGATACGAGCCCGGCAGCCGCGTGCCCATGGTCCTGAGCGTGCATGGGGGTCCCCACGGCCGCTTCAGCCGAAGCTTCAACTCCGGCGCCCAGATCTGGGCGGCACGGGGGTACGCCGTTCTGCAGGGTAACCCCCGGGGCAGCTCGGGGCGCACGTGGGAGTTCTCCAACGCCAACGTCATGGACTGGGGAGGGAAGGACTTCCAGGACCTCATGGCCGGGGTGGACCACGTCATCGGCATGGGCGTGGCGGACCCGGACCGCCTGGTCGTCATGGGGGGGAGCTACGGCGGCTTCATGACGTTCTGGACCGTGACACAGACCGACCGCTTCAAGGCGGCCATCGGCCACGCCGCCATCAGCGACTGGTACTCCTTCTACGGCCAGACCGACATCCCGCACCTGTTGGAGTTCGGGTTCGGCGGCCTGCCCTGGGTGACCAAGGAGACCTTCGAGCGCTTCAGCCCCATCGAGTACGCGGAGAACGTGGCGACGCCGCTGCTCATCACCCACGGTGAGGAGGACCGGCGGGTCCCGATCAGCCAGGGCGAGCAGTACTACCGCTCTCTCAAGAAGATGGGCAAGACGGTCGAGTTCCTACGCTTCCCCCGGGAGGGCCACGGCATCGGCGAGCCCAGGCATCGGATCTTCCTGGACGCGGAGCAGGCCGCCTGGATCGAGCGGTTCCTCTTCCCGGAGGGGCGGCCGGTGACGGAGTAGGGGAGCGGGCTGACGTCGACAGCTCGGCGCGACCGGGGGCCGTGAGGCTTGCCCGATATTACCGTCCCAGTCATATTACTCCAACGGTAATATTCGGGAGGCTCCCATGGGTGGCGTCAATCCCGAGGGGCATGAGCCCCTCACCAGCTCGGTTCTCCACGTGTTGCTCGCCCTGTCGAGGGGGCCCGTACACGGGTACGGCGTGCTCCGCCGCGTGGAGGAGGACTCGGGCCTCAGGATGGGGCCGGGAACCATCTACGGAACCCTCGGCCGGCTCCAGGACGCCGGTCTGGTCGAAGACGCGGGAGAGGACCGGGAGGATCCCCGGCGGGGCCGGCGCTTCGCAATAACCCCCGCGGGCCGGGACATCCTCCAGGCGGAGGCCGAGCGCATCCGGCGGCTGGGCGTGCTGACGAGCGCCCTGCTCCAGGGAGAGGAGCGGTGAGAAGGGCACGACGGGATGGGTGGTCATGCCTCGCCTACCGGGTCCTGGTACGCTTCTATCCCCCGTCGTTCCGCACCCGCTGGGGAAGCGTGATGGTGGAGGACTTCCGGGAGATGGTCAGGCAGGACGGGGCGGGCCGGACCTGGGCCCGCGTGGCGCCCGACGCCCTCCGGTCCCTGGCCTCCACCTGGCGGCAGGAGTTGGCCGGCTTCGTCGCCCTGCCCTGGCACGTCCGCTACGGGCTCCGCTCCCTCCGCCGGGATCCGGGCTTCGCCCTCATGGCCTTCGCGGTCCTGGCCCTGGGCCTGGCGGCCAGCGCCGCGATCCTGGGCATCCTCAACGCATACCTCGTGCGCCCCCTGCCGTACCCGGAGGCGGACCGCCTGATCACGGTGCGGCCCTCCGTGCCCTTGCCCCTGGAAGCGGTGCGGGATGTCTTCGAGGTACCCCTCACCTGGGATCTCGACGTCTTCACGCTGACCGAGGGGGACCAGCCTCGACTGGTGTACGGGGCCTGGGTCGTGCCGGGCTTTTTCCAAGCCTTCGGGGTCGAGCCGGCCCTGGGTCGGGCGTTCACCGAGGAGGACGCGCGGGAGGACAGGGGCCACGTGGCCGTCATCTCCCACAGCCTCTGGCAGGAGCGCTTCGGTGGGGATGCCGCGGTCCTCGGCCGCACGATGAGGGCGTTTCCGTCGGACCGCCCGGACGACCCATCCCTCTTCACGATCGTGGGCGTCCTCCCCCGCACCTTCTGGTTCCACAACCAGTTCGTGGAGCTCCTGGCTCCCCTCGGGGCGGAGAACAACCTCTATATGGGGCGCCTCCGAGCCGGCGTCCCCTTGGACGAGGCGGCCGAGGTCCTGAACCGGCGCCTTCGGGAACTGCGCCCGCAGGCGGCTGGGGGTGCTCCCGTGACGGTTCATCGCCTGGTCGACGAGTACGTGCGCCCCTTGCGCCCGACCCTCCTCACCCTGGGCGTGACCGCGGCCCTCGTGCTGGCCATCGCCGTGGGAAACGTGGCGCTCCTGGTGGTGGTCCGCACGCACAACCGGGCCCACGAGATGGCGGTGCGCGAGGTCCTGGGTGCGGAGCGCGGGCGCGTCCTGGGACAGCTCCTGGTGGAGGGCTTCATTGTAGCGGGCGCCGCGGGTCTGGCGGGGGCGGGCCTGGCGGCCCTGGCCCTCGGCTCCGGGGCCCGAGCCATCGAGTCCCGCCTGGGAACCTGGGTCCCGGGCGGGCCCGAGCGCCTCGCGGTGGACCTTCCGGTCCTGGCCGCGGTGGCGGCCCTGTGCGCGGGGGTCGCCGTCGTGCTCGGCCTGGTGCCTCTGGCGGCCCTTTCCCGCTGGGACCTCCGGCGAGGGCTGTCAGCCACCCGGGGAGGCTTCGGAGGGCGCCTCCACCGGCGCCTCATGGGAGGTGTGGTGGCCGGGGAGGTGGCCTTCTCCCTCTCTCTGGCCGTGGCCGCCGGGCTCGTGGTGGGATCGGCAGGGCGCCTCTCCACCGTGGAGATGGGCTTCACCGCCGAGGGCGTGGTCACGTCGGAGCTCAACCTACCCCGGGCCAGGTATCCGGACCCGGCGGAGCGGGTCGACTTCCATCTGCGCCTGGCGGAGGCGGCGGCCAGTCTCCCCGGCGTGGTGGGGGCCGGCATCGGGGACCGGGCGCCCATCCTGTGGGACCACGGCGCTACGGCACTGGAGGCCGAGGTGGGACCCGGCTCGAGCTCTGGCCCGGTGCAAGCCGTGGGGCAGACGGTGGACGCGGGCTACTTCCAGGCTCTGGAGATCCCTGTCCTGCGGGGGCGGGGGTTCGGCGACGCCGGCACACCGGACGCGGAGCCCGCCGTGATCGTGAGCGAGGGCCTGGCTCGGGACCTGTGGCCCGGACTCGACCCCGTTGGGCGTCGCCTGCGGGAGGTGCCCCCCAGAGGCGCAGAGGAGCCGCCGGCCCACATGGGGTCCGGCGGGTGGCGCACGGTGGTGGGCGTCGTCGGGGAGGTGCGGGAGGAGCTGACCGGGACCCCCCGGGGCGAGTACTACGTGCCCGTCTCCCAAATGGCGCCCTGGCACGTCACGGTGCTGCTGCGGACCGGACCGGGAGCGCCGGATGCGACCGCCTCGCTCCGGGTTGCGGTGGCGAACCTCGATCCGGAGGTGGCGCTCACCAACGTGGGCTGGAGCCTCGAGGACACGTCCCGGGACACCATCACCGAGCTGCGGTTCCTGGCCATGCTGCTGTCGGCGGCGGGAGTGTTCGCGGTGTCTCTGGCTATGCTTGGCCTCTACGGGACGGTGTCCTACGGTGAGGTCCAACGGCGGCGGGAGGTGGCCATCCGCATGGCGGTGGGCGCCCGGGCCGGGCAGGTGAGCCGGCTCTTCCTCGCGGAGCGCGTGCCCCTCCTGGCGTCCGGCATGGCCCTCGGCCTCGCCGCGGCCGTCGCCCTCGCCCCCACCGTGGCGACCCGGTTGGACGGCGTCTCCCCCTGGCAGCCGGGCCCGTGGCTCGTGGCCACCGCCCTCCTGGCCGCCGTGGCGCTCCTGGCCGTGTGGATCCCCGCCCGGAGGGCCGGACGGACGGACCCCATGCGGGTGATGCGGGAGGAGTGACGAGCGGCCCTTCGCTAAGCTGAGAGCCCGCTACTCCTGATCCTCCCCGGTGCGCTCCCCGAAGACCCGGTCCAGCATGAGGAGGGCGGCGTCGCTGTCCCCGGCCTTGGAGAGGAGCTCCACGGCCCGGCCCGCGTTCTCCTCCTCCTCCACCTGCTCCGTCACGAACCAATCCAGCTCCCGCTGCGTGGCCACGTCCTTGTGCTCGGCCGCCAGGTGGAAGAGGGCGTGGATCGAAGCGGTGACCTTCTTTTCGTGATCGAGCGCGGCCTGAAAGACGGACAGAGGCGTGCCCCAGGTGGAGGGCGGAGCGTCGATGGCCTGCAGCACCACGCGCTCTCCCCGGCGCAGCACCCACGTGTACAGCTTCATGGCGTGGGCCACCTCCTCCTGGGCCTGGAGCTTCATCCAATGGGCGAAACCCTCGAAGGCCTCGGCCTCGAAGTGCGCGGCCATGGCCAGGTAGATATAGGCGGAGTGCAGCTCCTTGCGGATCTGGTCGTTCAGGGCCTTCACGACGGCGTCGTTCACGGGGGATGTCCTCCAGGACGTTGGCGATAGGTGGTCGAATGCGGCCGGCGGACCGGGTCGCACAGCGCGCATCGCGGTCCGCTCAGCTTGGTCGGTCCATACCCCGGCCCTCGCCCGAGGTGTCGAGGCGGGTCGCCCCCGGCCGGGCCCTGGCCGCCGCCGATGTCGGCGCCGTCGACTACCCTACGTGGGCCTCGGCGGGCGTCAGGAGGGATGTTCGGGCGGCGCGGCGAGCCCTTGACGTAAAGTCGGACAGCACGGGCCTCCCTCGCGTCCGTGTCGAGTTGACGTCAAATAGAGACGTCAAGTCGACAAGCCTGCCGTCGTGGCCCGATGCGCGTCGACTTCACGTCGTATAGAGTCGTCAACTCGACAAGCTCGTCGGATGCCCTCACGCCTGTCGAGTTGACGTCAGGTCGCGCCGTGGGAGGCGCATTCCACAGGCCTCCCGGGGCCGCGCCGGCGACCACCACGCCCGCTTCGCTTACCCGCGGCGCCACCCGCCCGGTGTCGGGGACCACCGTGTCCGGTACCGCGGCCGTGTCGGGCAGGAGGGTGTCGGCGGCAGCCACGCCCGCCGAATCCGTCGCGGCTCTGGCCGAGTCCGTCGACGGCTCCGCGAGGGAATCCGACCCCGAGGCCCCGACCGAGTCCAACCCGATGGCCCCCAGGGAGTCCGGCGCCGCCTCGCCCCCGACGACCGTCCGGAGGAGCGCCCGGTCGCTCAGGGCGCGCACGTTGGGGGCAAGGTGGGGCTCTCGCATGAAGGGCA
>DASWKP010000158.1:0-13891 GCA_036396575.1 Longimicrobiales bacterium
CGTACTTCTCGGGGACGGCCGGGATTTCCGACTACTTCTGGCCCGTCCGCCAGGAGGTGGGCGGTGCGGTGCCTCAGCGGGGAGAGGCGCCCTCCATCCAGCCCCGCATCCGTCCGGGCATCGCCGGCTCCCTGGTGGACGACTGGGTTCCCAGAGGCTTTGCCGTGGTGCACTCGGAGGCACCGGGGACGGGACTGTCCGAGGGGTGCCCCACGGTGGGCGGACCGGTCGAATCCCTGGCACCCAAGGCGGTGATCGACTGGCTCAACGGGAGGGCGCGAGGCTTCACGTCCGTTGACGGCGGCCAGGAGGTCGTGGCGGACTGGTCCACGGGCAAAGTGGGCATGACCGGAACCTCGTACAACGGGACGATCCCGGTCGCGGCGGCCTCGACGGGCGTGGATGGTCTCGAGGCCATTATCCCCGTGGCCCCCAACACCTCCTACTTCCGGTACTACCGCTCCAACGGTCTGGTACGGAACCCCGGCGGCTATCCGGGAGAGGACGTCGACATCCTCTACGACTTCGTCAACAGCGGCGATCCCGAGAGGCGGGCGTGGTGCAACGCGAACGTGCGGGATGGCGAGATGGCGGCTCGCGACCGGGTCACGGGAGACTACAACGACTTCTGGGCGACCCGTGATCTCCAGTCGGAGCTCCAGGACGTGAAGGCGGCCACCCTCATGGCCCACGCCTTCAACGACTGGAACGTCATGCCCGAGCACAGTGTGCGGGTCTATGAGTACCTGAAGGAGAAGGGCGTCCCGGTCCAGGCCTACTTCCACCAGGGCGGCCACGGTGGGCCCCCACCCATGGAGCTCATGAACCGCTGGTTCACGCGCTACCTGTACGGTGTCGACAACGGCGTGGAGAACGACCCCCGGGCGTGGATCGTGCGGGAGGGCGCGGACCGGTTGGAGCCGACGCCCTACCCCGACTATCCCCACCCGGACGCGTCCCCGGTCACGCTCCATCCGCGGGCGGGGGGAGTGCGGACCGGCACCCTGGCCAACGCGGCGCTGCCCGGTCAGGGCACGGAAACGCTGGTGGACAATTTCTCGTTCGACGGCGCCACCCTCGCCCGCGCCGAGTGGACGAACCACCGCCTGCTCTACGCGACGCCCGTGTTGGCCGAGGCGATCCACCTCTCCGGGACGCCGCGCATCACGATACGCCTGGCCTCGAACGCGCCCGCGGCCAACCTGTCGGTCTGGTTGGTGTCCCTGCCGTGGACTCTGGGGCGCGCGCCCACCGGAGGCATCATCACCCGGGGCTGGGCCGATCCCCAGAACCACGCCTCCCTCCGGGACAGCGAACCGCTTGTTCCGGGTCGCTTCTACGAGATGACTTTCGACCTCCAGCCTGACGACCAGGTCATCGCCGAGGGGCAGCGCATCGGCCTCATGATCTTCTCCAGCGACCGCGAGTTCACCCTGCTGCCCGATCCTGGCACGGAGCTGACCGTGGACCTCGACGGCACGTCGGTCGTGTTGCCCGTGGTGGGTGGAGGGGCCGCGCTGGAGCGGGCGATGGGTGCGGGAATGGGAGGGGCGGGCTGAGCGCCCGCCACCTCCCCGGCTCACCGGATCAGGTTCCCGTCGGCACCGCCGGCAGGGACTGGAGGTAGATCCACAGGGCCTCGATCTCCACGTCCGTCATGTTCCGCGCGTAGGGCAGCACGAGACTCATCGGTGTCTGGATCTCGGTGCCGTCCGGCCGTCGACCGTCGTGCATCGCGGTGAGGAAGTCCTCGTACGTCCAGCCGGCCAGCCCCTCGGCATGGGGCGTGAGGTTTCTGGCCGGGACCCAGGCCGGATCTCCCCCGGCGATGGGACCTCCCGACAGGCTCTGCCCGTGACACCCGACGCACACACCGGCCAGGTGGCGACCGAACTCGACCGTGGCCTCGGCGATGGGAGGAGAGGTGGCGTGTGGCGAGTCGTGGGACTCGATCACGTCGGCCGACAGGTGCATCTGGCCCGTGGCCATGAGGACCTTGCCCAACGGCCCGAGGGTCACGGGTGGGACCTCGTTGTCCACCGGGGGCTGAGAGCGGATATAGGCGACCACGTCGGACAACTCCTCGTCCGACATGAGCCGGAAGTCGTCAGACGGCATGGCCGCCGGCCTGCCGTCGGCGCGGATGCCGTGTCGCACGATCCGGTCCCAGTCGGCGGGGCCGAAGCCGGCGGCCCTACTTCCCCGTCCGGTGGTGATATTGGGGCCGAGGATGCGCCCGATCGGAGCAGCGTCCACCATGACGCCACCGCTGAAGTCGGCGCCGTGGCACTCCACGCACGCGTACCGTGCCTCGACCAGGTGCTTGCCCCGTTCCAGAGCCCTATCGAGGGCCCGTTGTGCCGCTTCCTCGTCCGAAAGCTCGAGCGCGGCGACGTCCTCCGCATCCAGGGGAAACGGGATCGGGAAGTCCACCGAATGGGACTCGATGGTTCGTGCCAGCAGGCGGCTGCTGGTCGTCGATGCCCAGACGTAGACGCCGCCGCCGACGACGACGAGGGCGAGCAGGAGCCCTGCCAGGATCTTCAGGACCGTTTTCATTGGGCGGGGGGGCCGTGGGTGTAGGGTGGCGTGAAACCCTATTCGTATCGGAGCGCCCGCATGGGGTCAACCCTGGACGCTTTGATGGCCGGGACGTACCCCGCGCCGTAGGCCACCGCGGCCAGGAGCGCCGCCACGAGGACCATCACCAAGGGGTCGGATCCCCGGGTCTCGAACAGGAGCGACTCGGCCACCTTTCCGAGAGCCATCGCGGCGAGGATTCCCAGAAGGCCGCCGGTGAGCATCATCCGGCTGACCTGCTTCAGCACCATGGCGCGGACCCGGTTGGCCCCCGCGCCCAGGGCCATGCGCACGCCGATCTCCCGGGTGCGTTGGGCCACCGTGTAGGCCAGAACCCCGTACAGGCCCACCGCGGCCAGGACCGTCGCGAGCACGGCGAACGCGGCCGCGAGCGTCGAAATCATCCGGTCCAGGAAGACGTTCTCGCGGACCTGCTGCCGGAGGGTCTTGAGCTCTTCCACCGGCAGGTTCGGATCCAGGCTCGCGACCACTCCAGGGACGGCCCTCATCACCTGGCTCGGGTCGGCGGCCGCGTGAACGTAGAAGGTGATCCAGCCCAGGCTGTCGTCTTGCCGGTAGGGAGTGAAGAAGAGGGGCGGCACCTCCCCCTTTACCTCGCTGTACTTGGCGTCCTGGACGACGCCTACGATCTCCATGTCCAGCTCCGCGTCGGCCCTCGAGTTGGTGGACATGAACTTCCCCACCGCGGCCCGGCCGTCCAGGTTGAACTTCCGCGTGAACGCTTCGTTGACGATGGCCACCTTGGGCGCGCCCGCGCCGTCGGAAGGGGTGAACTCCCGGCCCGCCAGCAGCGGGACGCCCAGCGTGGCGAAGTAGCCCGCGCCGATCACGTTGTAGCGGGAGTTGTTGTCGACGTCAGGCCCCCATTGTAAGCCCTCGACGGAGACGTCGGTCCCCCAGTTGTTACCGGCCAGGAGCGGGACCAGGGAGGCCGACACCATGGACACACCCGGAATGGCCGCCAGCTCCTCCTCCGCCTGTTGAAAGAGGGCCAGGGTGCGCTCGGGCTCGTAGCCATTGAGGACGGGAGAGATCCCGAAGGTGAGGACGTTGTCGTCGGACAGCCCCAGGTCCACCCGGCTCACGGCGATCAGACTCTTGATGAAGAGCCCCGCGGCCACCAGCAGAGCCATGGACAGCGCGATCTGGGTCGTGACCAGGCCGCCTCGAAAGCGCGCGGCCGCCCGTGATCCCGAAGGCTGCCCGGCGGTGGCCTTGAGCATTATGACCAGATCCTGGCGCGTGGCGTGGAGCGCCGGGAACAGGCCGAAGAGGACGCCCGTCCCCAGGGAGAGGAGCGCCGTGAACGCCACCACCGCGGGCTCGATCTGAAGGGTGAGCGAGGCGGCGGCCTCCGGCGGGAGGAGCGAGGCGATCAGCCCCATGGTCCAGCGGGCCACGAGAAGGCTGGCGACTCCTCCCAGGGCAGCCAGAAGCATCGCCTCCGTCAGGAGCTGCCTCATGAGCTGCGGGCGGCTCGCGCCCAGGGACCCGCGAATCGCCATTTCCTGGCTGCGCTGGGCGCCCCGCGCCAGAAGCAGGTTTGCGATGTTGGCGCACGCGATGACGAGAACGACCCCCGTGATCGAGATCAGGAGGATCAGGGGTATGCCGGCCTCCTCGTGGATGGAACTCTGTCCCTGGTGACCCGATTCGAGGAGGATCTCCTTGGCGCGGAAGCGCTCCATGGTCTGATCGCTCATCCCCTCCTGGAGGGGCGCCTCCACCTCGTTGACGATCCGCGTGTACACCGCACCGATCTCACTCCGCGCCCGCTCCATGGTCTCGTTCGGAGCGAGGCGGGCGAAGAGGTACGCCCAGTAGCTGCGCCGGTTCTCGAATCCGGGCGACCCGGGGATCATCTGCTCCCGCATGGTGAGGGGCACGAACACATCCGGCTTGGCGCCCGTCGTCGTTCCGTCGAACCCCCGGGGGGCCACGCCCACGATCGTCAACGAATGGCCGTTGACCAACAGGGTCTGGTTCAGCACCGCGGGATCGGCCCCCAGGGTCCTCTCCCAGTAGCCATGGCTCAGCACAGCCACGTAGTGCTCTCCGAAGTTCTCATCGTCGGCGGGTCCGAACAGGCGCCCCAACGCGGGGCGGACGCCCAGAACCGGGAAGTACGAGCCCGAAACCAGCATCCCCTGTCCGTTCGTGGTCTGACTCGAATGAGCCAGATTCGCACCGAACAGGCGGTGAGCCGCCACGCCGGTGAAGGGGCCGCCCGCCCGCTCCAGGTCCCGGAACATGGGATAGCTGAACGTGGCGTCGCAGTCTCCCGCCTGATTGCACGACTGGGACCCCGGCTTGGGCCCCGGCGCCGACAGGTTGACGAGCCGGTCCGGCTCCTGAACGGGCAGGGACCGCAGGAGCAGTTGATGGACCAGGGAGAAGATCGCGGCGTTGGCCCCGATGCCCAGGGCCAGAGACAGCACCGCCACCGAAGTGATCAGGGGCGTCCGGGTCAGCGTACGAAACGCCAGCTTGAGACCTGCCATCGTTTGGCTCCGCGGAGGAAGGTCGGGGCGCGGGGCCAGCGGCGGCGGCGAGCACTCAGGCTCTCCGTGGACTGGACTATCGCGCAATGATATGGACGACGGCACGGGGCGCGAAGTTGCAGCCCGAGTTCGTCCCGACCCACGACCGGACGCGCGCTCTTTCCCGGGGGTCCCCGCCATCTGGTGGGCGGAGTGGGTTGGGGCCTTTATCTTCAGGACTCGTTCGGTGCGGGGCACGGACCACGGCCTTCGTGCTCCCGGTCGTTTGTCGGCGCCTGGGCTGGTCCAGGCCCAGCATGAGGGGGAGAGGTCTCATGACGCACACCCGTCCGTGCTTCCGCGACTGGAGGCGGGCCGTCGCGGCCTCGGCCTTGCTCGCCATGCCCGCCTTCGCCCAGTCGCCCCGCCCCGCGGACGCGATCCGGCCCGTTGCCACCTACTCGATCGTGGCGAGGGACTCCCTCACGGGAGAGATGGGCGTGGCCGTTCAGTCCCATTGGTTCAGCGTCGGCGCGATCGTTCCATGGGCGCAGGCTGGCGTGGGGGCGGTGGCCACGCAGTCCTTCGTGGACCCGTCGTACGGGCCGCTGGGGCTGGAGCTCATGCGCATGGGCCGCTCCGCCAGCGAGGCCCTCCTGGCTCTGGTCTCCACCGACTCCAACGAAGCCGTGCGCCAGGTGGCCATGGTGGACGCCGGGGGCGACGTGACGGCCCACACGGGCTCCAGCGCCATCTACGCCGCGGGCCATCATATCGGCGACGGCTACTCCACCCAGGCCAACATGATGGAGCGGCCCACGGTGTGGGACGCCATGGCCCGCGCCTACGAGGAATCCGAAGGCGACCTGGCGGAACGCCTCCTGGCCGCGCTCGAGGCCGCACAGGCCGAGGGGGGCGACATCCGTGGGCGCCAGTCGGCGGCCCTGGTCGTTGTGTCCGCCGAGGCCACGGGCCTGCCCTGGGTGGACCGGCGCTTCGATCTGAGGGTGGAGGACCACCCCACCCCCGTCGCGGAACTCCGGCGCCTCGTTCGGCTCCAGCGGGCGTATCTCAAGCTCAACGAAGGCGATGAGTGGGTGACGGCGGGCGAGGTGGACCGTGCGATGGAGGCGTACCGGGACGCCATGGAGCTGGTCCCTGACGCCGCCACCAACGGGGAGGCCCCCTTCTGGGTTGGCGTGACCCTGGCGGCTTCGGGACGGGATGCCGAGGCGGCCCCCTACCTGGCCCGAGCCCAGGCCCAGGACGGACGCTGGGCCGAGCTCATCCTGCGGCTGCCCCGGTCGGGGCTCCTGCCGTCCGCCGAGATGGCGGAGCGGCTCAGTCGCGCGATGCGGGGCGGGGGCTGACGCACCACTCCGTCCCGCGCATCCACGAAACCCACGCGCGCGGCCGGTCGTACGGAACAAGTGTACTTTGTACGGATGTTCCCCGCTCGACCGGAAACCGACCCCCATGCCGCGACGTGACGACCTCGCTCTTCGGATCCTGCGGCGCCTCGCCCCCGGCGACGCAGACGCGGCCATGGACGACCTCCGGCACGAAGCCGAGCGAGCCCCGGGCTGGGCTCGGTCCGGCGTCCTCGCGACGATGAGATTCTGGGCGCAGGTGGCCGGCGTATGCGCCTACTCGCTCCGGGACCGCTGGACGACCGCGCTCGTAGGTCGCGTCCGCCCGGGCAACGCCGCGCGTATGGCGCTTCTGGGGCTGCTCCGCAGTCCGGGGACGGCGTTTACGGCCGTCCTTACGCTGGGCATCGGCCTGGCGGCAACGGTGACGCTCTTCGGCGTGATCCACGGGATGCGGCGACCCCTACCCGTCCCTCGAGGAGAGGAGATCGTCCGGGGCGAGCTGAGCACGCTTCAGGGTGCGCCGGCCCCCATCACTCGCGAGGCCCTGGAGGGCTGGCGACGTCCGGCCCCCGGGCTGGTCCTTGCGGGAGCCTTCCGCACCTTCACCACGATCCTGGAGGATGGCGAGGGCTTCGCGGAACGCAGAGCCGGAGCGGCGGTGACTCCGGAGGTCCTGACACTGCTGGAAACGGAGCCCCTCGTGGGTCGCCTTCCCACGGAGGACCCCGCCGATCGCGGAGCCACCGTTCTCGGATTCGATCTCTGGCAGGAGCGGTACGGAGGGCGCAGGGAGATCCTCGGCTCCAGCCTTCGGGTGGAGGGCCGCTGGACCGTGGTAGTGGGCGTCATGCCCCAGGGGTTCGCGTTCCCGTACCAACAGGAGATCTGGACCGTTCTGGACCCCCGGGAGCCAGAGGCTCTGGCCGGGGCGGAGCTCGTGGGCAGGCGCTCGGCGGACATCGATCCCGATGTCGTTGGCGCCCGCTTGGACGTGGGGCTGGCCGCCCTTCCCGGCGCGGACTCGGAGGGTGCTCCGAGGCGGGCCGCGGTCCGCCCCTACGTCGGAGGGAGAGGGCAGAGCGACGAGATGGTGGCCCTGGCGGGCCTCGGCGCGCTGGTGACCCTTCTCCTGGCCGTGTGTGCCGCCAATGTGTCCACGCTCCTCCTGGTCCGCGCGTCGGAGCGGGCCCGGGTAATGGCGGTCCACGCGGCCCTGGGGGCGCCCAGGCTCCACCTGGCCCTCCAACTCCTGCTGGAGTCCCTGTGGATCACCGTCGCCGGAGGCGCCGTTGGCATCCTGGCGGGCTGGGGACTTCTGTCCTGGATCGAGGGACGCATGTCCGTCCACTGGGGTTACTACTGGATGCGGATGGAGCTGCGCCCCCAGGTGGTGCTGTGGACCGCCGGGATGATCCTCGTGGCAGCCGTCGTGGCGGGAACGATACCCGCCCTCATGGCCATGCGCACGGACCTGCGGGGCGTGTTGTCTTCCGGCGCCGGCCGGGGCGTGGCCGGAGGTTCCTCGACCGTGGGGCGCTGGTTCGTAGGGGTCCAGGTAGCCCTGTCGACGGCTGGACTGGTGGCCGCCGTTTTCCTGGGAGCGGGTGTCGCCCGTTCCGCCGACGTCATGGGTGCTCTTCCCCTGGACGAGGTGGTGGTGGCCCGCGTCCCGCTGGCGGACGTTCTTCCCGCCGCTGAGGACCGGCGCGCCGCCGTCGCGTCGCTCACGGCGGAGATGGCGGCCCTGGGCTCCGTCTCGGTGAGCACAGGCATCCCCACCTTCGGAGTGGGTGGAGCCCCCCTCGCGCGCCCGGGAGCGGCCGCCGGCGACGACCTTCCCACCGCCTACTGGACGGCCGTGGACCCGGCCCATTTCGAGGTGCATGGACTCACGCTGGAGCGAGGCCGCCTTCTGGGCCCCGGGGACGGCCAGGCGGAGCCGGTGGTGGTGGTGAACGAGAGCTTCGCCCGGCGCTTCCTGGTGGGGGAGGAGCCACTTGGCGCGGTCCTCCGCCTGGAAGGCGTTCACGACTTCGACCGGCCGGCTCGTGTCGTGGGCGTGGTGGCCGACCACGTACCCGACCGGCCCGGAACCCGAGGCGACCGGGCGTTCGTGCCACTCGATGGCCGGGACGCGTCCGTCCTGTGGCTGTCGGCCCGCGGGGGGCGTAGCCCGGCGGAGGTCGCAGCCGCGCTTCGACGGGCGGTGCGCCGTGTCCATCCCGGCCTCCCCCTGGAGGACGTGCGCACGCTCAGGTCCCTGATGGACTTCCTGTCCCGCGTGCCGCGCGTCCTGGGGATGTTCGGGTTCCTGGGCGGGGTGGCAGGCGTCCTGGTGGCGGCCATCGGCCTCTACGGAGTAATCGCCTTCCAGGTCCGGTCCCGCTTCACGGAGCTGGGCGTGCGCCTGGCGCTCGGAGCGGGAGCGGGGCGGGTCCTGCGACACGTCGTCGCCGCCGGCATCCGCAGGGTGCTCCCTGGCCTGGCGGTAGGCCTTGGGCTCGGGGCTCTCGTCAGTCCTTTGCTGGCGGCCTTTCTCTTCGGCCTCAGCCCAGGGCTGTTCCTGGTCTACCTCGGAGTGGCTCTGGGGATGATAGGGGTCGCGGCGACGGCCTCCCTGGGGCCGGCGCTCCGGGCCGCCCGATTGGATCCCGTCACCGTCCTTCGGTCGGAGTAGCCCGTGTCCAGAGAGTACCTGGGGGAGTTCGAGCATATCCTGCTGCTGGCCGTTCTTCACCTGGAACCGGAAGCCCACGGCGCGCGGATCCGCCGCGGCATCCGGGAGCGCACCGGGCGCTCAGCGTCCCTGGGAGCCATCTACTCGACCCTTCGGCGCCTGGCGGAGAAGGGTTACGTGACCACGGTAGAGGTTCCCTCCCCCCGCGGAGGCCGGCCCCGCCGCCTATCCCGTGTCACCGGCCCTGGCCTTCGGGCCCTGCAACGCTCCCGAGCGGTGCTGGAGGCGATGGCCGAGGGGCTCGAGGGCCGGCTGGCTGACGGCTGAGCTACATGCGGCAGGCGACCACCGGCTCGGGACTGCGGCTCGACTCGTCCAAGGACCGGGTGGAGGCGGGTCTCACAAGGCCTGTTGCGTTGCCTGTTGACAACCCCGGGGACTTTCGCGATTCTCCTGCATTCTCTCCGGACGTACCGGGGAACCGGGTTTCTTGATGAGGGCGGCTGTCTCGCACTCCGGGATGTTCGCCCTCGTCCAGTACAGTATGGTGGCCAGGATGGCCACGCACCGCGCGGGGGTTCCGCGCACAAAGAGTAGTCGGGACGTGCGTATCGTCGTAACTCCGACTCAGAACACCAGGGAGCGCGATTGATGCGTACCAAGGGAACAGTGAAGTGGTTCAGCGATCAGAAGGGTTTCGGATTCATCACCCCGGAGGACGGAAGCAAGGACTGCTTCGTTCACCACAGCGCCATCCAGGGGGAGGGCTTCAAGACCCTCGCTGAGGGCGCCAAGGTCGAGTTCGACGTCGTGGAGGGCGCCAAGGGCCCCGCCGCGGAGAACGTCGTTCAGCTCTAGCCGCTGAGCCGAGCCACTCGAGGCTCTTCGGGCCGCCCCGGGACACCGGGGCGGCCCGATCTTCGTTCATACCGGTGCATTCTCCCGTCGTGGAACATCCAGTCATCCGGCGGACTAAACGCAACCGCCACCCGCGGTGCTCGTATCTCTCAGGTACCGCGACCCCCTCCCGCAAACGGAGTGACGAGACATGAAACAAGCCCGGTTCTTCCTGCTGGCCCTCCTCATCGCCAGCCCCGCCTCGGCGCAAACGGATCACGAACAGGGATCCGTCGCCGGCGTCCGCACGGTATACCAGTTCGTGCGCGGCTTCATCACGGCGGCTGCCGAACAGATGCCCGAGAACCTGTACTCCTACCAGCCGACGGAAGAGGTCCGGTCCTTCGGCGAGATCATCGGCCACCTAGCCAACGCGGGCTACCTGTTCTGCGCCCCGGCCCGCGGCGAGCAGGCGCCCAGCGTGCCGAACGCCGAAGAGCTCACGTCCAAGGCCGAGATCGTCCGGGCCCTGGCGGCTTCGTTCGAGTACTGCGATGCGGCATACCAGATCGACACCATGACCGCGGGCGAGGCGATCCAGTTCTTCGGTCAGCAACACACCAAACTCTCGGTGCTGGCCTTCAACATGGGTCACAACTACGAGCACTACGGCAACCTGGTGACGTACCTCCGCCTCAACGGCATGGTGCCGCCTTCAAGCCAGGGCGGCATGTAGCGGATCGTCGTGCGGACCGCGCGGGGGAGGGAGGCGTGGGTGGCCGGCCAACGCTACCCGCCCTCCCCCCACGCGTTGTCCGCCCGGTTGACGTCCGGGAGCATCTCGTCGGGGTCCAGAACGACCCGCACGACCCCACCCGGGGCGGTGATCTGGACCTCGGCCCTCCCGTCCCGCCACACCTCGTGGCCGAAGCGCGCCCGCCCCCGGGTGCCGCTCGCCGTGACGTACTCCACCAGCACGGGCATGGGAATCTCCCCCCGGTCCTCCAGGACGACGAGCGCGCCCTCCTCGTTGGAGCGAACGTCCAGCACCGCCTGGTCCATCACCCGGGTCGTATACAGCCACGGGTAGAAGAACCAATCCAGGTCCTGCCCCGACACGTCCTCGAAGGTCCAGAACAGATCCAGCGGGTTCGGGTGCGCGAAGGCCCAGCGCCGGATGTAGGTGCGCATGGCCCGGTCGAAGGTGTCCTCCCCCAGGATGGCCCTGAGCGCCCGCATCACGGTGGCGGGCTTGCCGTAGGAGGCCGTGCCCCGGTTGCCGAAGGGTCCATACAGGTCGGCAGGACGCATGCTTTCGGTTTCACCGTCGCTCCCGGCGATGCGCAGGTAGCCGCGCAGGCTGCCAATGCCTCCCGGGGACTCGGGGAAGATCGTCGGCGTGAAGAGGTCTTCGGAGAAGGAGGCCAGCCCCTCGTCCATCCAGGCGTGCCTCCGCTCGTCGGAGCCCACCACCATGGGCCACCACATGTGGGCCAACTCGTGGGAGACCGTGCCGTAGAGCGACTCGGCTCTGGAGCCCCCGCCGATGATGGTGATCATGGGGTACTCCATCCCGCCCCCGATGACCCCCTCGTTCACGGTCATCTGGGGGTACGGGTAGGGGTACCAGGTGGAGTGGGCCTCGATGGCGTGGCGGGCAAACCCCGCGGAGCGGTCCCAGTTGGGCCGGTCGGGGCGGTATAACGTGTGGATGGCGGCGGAGCGCGTGCCCCCTTCGTCCGCCGGGTACTCGGCCACGGTGGCGTCCCACACGTACCGGTCCGAGGCGCCCCAGGCGAAGTCCCGCACGTTCTCGGCCCGGTAATGCCAGGTGAGGAGGTCGTCCGCCCCCGCGTCCGCCGTGGCCCGGCCGGCGGCCCGGTCGGCCCGGCTCACCACCCGGGTCACCTCATCCCGGGACAGGCTCCGGAAGCGCGCCGCCGCCTCGGGCGTGAAAACCGCCTCAGGGTTCTGGAGCACGCCGGAGGCGCTCACGAGCCACCCTCCGGGCGCCGTGATCTCAACGTCGAAGTCGCCGTACTCCAGGTAGAACTCCCCATCCCCCAGGTATGGGTCCCGGGCCCAGCCCCTCAGGTCGTCGTAGACCGCCACCTGGGGGTACCACTGCGCCAGGTAGAATACGTCCCGGCCCTCGCGCCCCATGCGGAACGTTCCCTCGGGCACCGTGAAGCGCCAGCCGATCTCGAGCTCGGCGGTGCCTCCGGGCGGCAGGGGCATGGCCAGGGGCACGGCCACCACGGTCGGCAGGGTGCCCGGTTGCCCCCCGGGGTCCACGAGCGCCCCCTGCACCCGCACCTCCTCCAGGACGAAGCCCCCGGTGATGGGGACCGACCGGTTCCTGGGATTGCCCGGGGCGAAGACGTTCTGGGCCAGGTTGAGGAAGATGGCCCCCAGGGTGTCCGGGGAGTTGTTGTGGTAGGTGATGGACTCGGAGCCCTCCACGGCGGCCTCCGCCGGATAGAGCCTCGTGCGGATGCGGTAGTCGACGCGCTGCTGCCAGTAGCGGGGACCGGGTTCGCCGGTGCGGCTACGAGTTCCCGCTTCCAGAGCGCTCCGGTATCCGTCCGGGATGGGGAGCGTGTCCTGTGGAGGCCCCGCCAGCAGCAGGGCCGCCAGAAAGTACGCCGTCACCAGCCTACCTCTTCCCCCGCACCGCGCACAGGGCACCACCGTCCGTGCACCCCGGCCGGGAGATCGTGCGTTCGAAAAGCTCGAAGATGCGGCGGTACTCGTCGGTCCAGGACGACGGGATCGTGAAGCCGTGGTTCTCCACTGGGTAGGCCGCCAGCTCCCAGTTCTCCTTGCCCAGCTCGATGAGGCGCTGGCTCAAACGCACCACGTCGGAGAAGTGGACGTTGGTGTCCACCATGCCGTGGAGCATGACGAGGTGCTGGTCGGGCCCGAAGTTCTCGGCAAAGTAGATCGGGCTGGACTGGCTGTACGCCTCCTCATCCTCCTGCGGGTCGTTCAGGATGTTGGACGTGTAGCCGTCGTTGTAGTGGGCCCAATCCGTGACCGAGCGCAGGGCGGCGCCACTCTTGAACGTGTCCCCCGCGGTGAAGAGAGCCATGAGGGTGATGAAGCCCCCATAGCTGCCCCCATACAGGCCGATGCGGCCGGGGTCCACGCCTTCCCGCCCCGCCAGATAGCGGGCGCCGTCGACGTTGTCGCTGAGGTCCTTGCCGCCCATCCACCGGTAGATGGCCGTGCGCCAGTCACGCCCGTACCCCGCCGAGCCCCGGTAGTCGATGTCCAGAACCGTGTAGCCGTTGGCCGCCAGGAAGTGGTTGAACTGGTACTCCCGGTAGTAGGACGACCAGTAGTTGTGGACGTTGTGGAGGTAGCCGGCCCCATGCACGAAAACGACCCCCGCGCCGTTGGGCTCGGCCCCCAGGTCCGCCGGCCGGTAGATGCGCGCCGGCACCATGGTGCCGTCCTCGGCCTGGAAGTGGACGATCTCAGGCTTGATCCAGGGAAAGGACAGCCATTCCTCGGTGGGGGAGCTGGTCACCCGATCCAGCTCGGCGCCGGCGCGCGCAGGCGCCACGAACAGCTCGGGAGGCCGGTTGGCCACATCGTGGAGCACGGCCATGCGCTCGCCGTCGGGAGACAGCGTGATGTCGTACCGACCCTCGCCTTCGGTGAAGTACTCGACGTCGCCGCCGTCGAAGTCGAGCCAACCGGCGTGCTCGTTGAAGGGAGAGCCCTGGTTCGTCTCGACGAAGAAACGGTCCTCCCCCCGTGGGACTCTCACGCTCAGGACCTCCCATTCGCCGGCCGTGAGGGCCCTCTTGCCCGTGCCGTCGGCCTCGACGGCGTAGAGGTGCGCGTAGCCCGTCTCCTCACTGACGTAGTAGGCCGTGTTGGTCCCGGGGATCCAGCCCTGGCAACCGAAGCCGCAC
>DASWKP010000159.1:0-4916 GCA_036396575.1 Longimicrobiales bacterium
CGCCCTTGATCTTCGCCCACGTGCTGGGGGACTGAACCGGGGGACCCCCGGCTCGGTAGAAGGCGTTTCCGCGGAAACGCGTCGTCGTCACCCTCGCCACCGCGCCCGACGGCTCCGTCATCGACGTCGTACGGTGCGGCCCTCGGCGCTCGCGAGGCTCTCGACTCTCGGCCGCCGTCAGCCGACGATACCCGCCAGCCCCGCCTCCGCCACGACGACCAGCAGGGCACGTTGGATGGCCAGGTGACCATCCCGGTTCAACCACCATTCCCCGGGGGCGTGGCCGAGGTCGCCCACGCCGCCCCTACCCAGGGTGATGGCGGGTACGCCCAGCGCGATGGGGACGTTGGCGTTCGTGGACGAGCGCCCGACCTCGGGCACTCCACCGACCGCCCGGGTCGCCGCCAACGCCCGCTGGATGAGGGGCACGTCGGGGTCCAACTCACCGGATGGCCGGTCGCCGATCCTGGCGTTGTCCAGCGTCAGGGGAGGGCCTTCCCGGCGCAGGAGGTTCTCCTCCACCAGGGCGCGCCGCATGGCCGCCACGAACGCCGCCTCGATCCCGGTGAGGCTCGCGGGGCTCTCGGAGCGCATATCGACTTCCATCCACGCCTCGAAGGGCACGGAGTTGACGGACGTGCCCCCCCCGATGCGGCCCACATTGTAGCTGGTGATGGGGCCCTTGCGGGTCAGGGTGTCGGCCGCGTCCTGGAAATAGCGCACGCCCCGGGCCATCGCGTGGACGGGATTGGGGAGCCCGAACGCCCCCCACGAATGGCCTCCCGGGCCCTTGAAGGTCGTGCGGTAACGGACGGAGCCGAGCCCCATGGTGATGAGGCGGTCCAGGTCGCCCCCGTCGATGGCGATCCAGGCGTCGATGGGCTCGGCCCCCTCCCGGAAGAGGTGCTTCATCCCCCGGAGGTCGCCGAGGCCCTCCTCACCCACCGTGCCCACGAAGAGCAGGTCGGCCTCGGTCTCCACGCCCGCTTGCTCGAGGGCCCTGAGCACGGCGAGCACCACGGCGAGGCCCCGGGTGTCGTCGCCGATGCCTGGCGCGAACAGCGTGTCGCCCCGCACTCGCACCGTGACGTCGGTGCCTTCGGGAAACACGGTGTCCAGGTGGCCGTCCAGAGCCACCGTGCGCGCGCCGCCACGGCCCCGGCGCAGCCCGATCACGTTGCCCACGGCGTCGGTCCACACAGAGTCGGCCCCCGCCTCGGCCAGGAGCTCCGCGAAGCGCCGCCCCCGGGCCTCTTCCATGAACGGTGGGGCCGGAATCTCGGTCAGCTCCAGGAGCGTGGCGTGGGTGGAGGGCTCCAGCTCCAGCACCGCCCCGAAGGCGCGCTGGATCGCGGGGTGCTCCATGAGGCCGGCGATCTCCCGCTGGTAACGGGGGCTGGTGGACTGGCCGGCCGCTGAGCCGGTGAGGAGGGCGAGGGTCGCGGCGGTGACGAGAGCGGAGTTCTGCACGGGGTCCCGTGGGTTGGCTGGGGAATGGCGAAGCTCAGGACCGGCCATACCCGCGGAGGGGTCAGGGGTTACGCCGCGCTGCCGCCGATGTCGCGGCTGCGGAACTTCATTATCTTTTAAGGCTGTGCATCAAACCCCAGTCGAGTCCGTTCATGAGCATCCGCAACGTCGCCATCATCGCCCACGTCGACCACGGCAAGACCACCCTGGTAGACCAGATGCTCCGCCAGGCGGGAGTCTTCCGGGAGGGCCAGAAGGTCCAGGATCGGGTGATGGATTCGAACCCCCTCGAGCGCGAGCGGGGAATCACCATCCTGTCCAAGAACACGGCGGTCCACTGGGGCGACGTGAAGATCAACATCGTGGACACCCCCGGCCACGCCGACTTCGGCGGGGAGGTGGAGCGCATCCTGCGCATGGTGGACGGCGTGCTCATCCTGGTGGACGCCGCCGAGGGGCCCATGCCCCAGACCCGCTTCGTGACGCGGAAGGCTCTGGAGTTGGGACTCCTCCCCGTGGTGGTCATCAACAAGGTGGACCGGCCGGACGCGCGCTCGGAGGAGGTCCACGACGAGGTCCTCGAGCTCTTCATGGAGCTGGAAGCCAGCGACGCCCAGCTCGACGCGCCCTTCCTCTATGCCAGCGGGCGGCAAGGTTGGGCCGAGCATGAGCTGGTCGACAACAGCACTTCCCTGGCGCCCCTCTTCGAGACCATCGTCGACTATTTCCCTCCGCCCACCGCGGACGCGGCCGGCCCCTTCCAGATGCTGGTGTCGACGCTGGACTACTCGCCCTACGTGGGCCGCATCGCCATCGGCAGGATCGAGCGCGGCTGCGTCGAGGTCGGTCAGCGGGTGGCCCTCCTCCCTCTGGGAGAGCCCGGCCCCGTGCCCGAGGAAAAGGCCGAGGAGGCCCGCGTCATGAGGCTCTACACGTTCCAGGGCCTGGAGCGCGCGGAGGTCGAGGAGGCGGGCGCCGGCGACATCGTCGCGCTGGCCGGTCTGGAGGGCCTGGAGGTCGGCAAGACGCTCACGGATCCCGAGCACCGGGACCGCCTCCGGGGCATCGCGGTGGAGGAACCGACGCTCTCCGTGGACTTCACCGTGAACGACTCCCCCTTCTCCGGGCAGTCGGGCAAGTACGTCACTACCCGCCAGGTGCGGGAGCGCCTGATCAAGGAACTGGAGAAGAACGTGGCCCTCCGCGTGGAGGACACCGAGCTGCCCGACACGTTCACCGTGAGCGGGCGCGGCGAGCTCCACCTCACGATCCTGATGGAGCAGATGCGCCGAGAGGGCTACGAGTTCCAGGTGGGACGGCCCCGCGTCATCACCCGAAGGGGTCTAGCGGGGGAGGTCCAGGAGCCCTACGAGGAGGCCGCGGTGGAGGTCCCCTCGGAGATGGTCGGCATCATCATGGAGAAGATGGGCCCTCGCAAGGGCGAGATGGTCGACATGAGGCCCATGGACTCAGGAACCACGCGGCTGCGCTTCCGCATTCCCGCGAGGGGGCTTTTCGGCTACCGATCCGAGTTCCTGACCGACACGCGAGGCGAGGGCATCCTCCATCACAACTTCCACGCCTACGGGCCGTGGGCCGGGCCTCTCCAGGGGCGGCGGCGCGGGGTCCTGGTGGCGGACCGGGAAGGGGTTGCCGTGGGGTACGCTCTGTTCAACCTCCAGGAGCGGGCCACGATGTTCGTGAGCCCCGGCGATCCGGTCTACGGAGGCATGATCGTCGGAGAGAACGCCCGCCCCGACGACATGGACGTCAACGTGACCAAGGGCAAGAAGCTCACCAACATCCGCACGACGGCTGCCGACGAGAACATCCGCCTGGAGCCTCCGAGGCAGATCACGCTCGAGCTGGCCCTCGAGTTCATCGAGGACGACGAGCTCATCGAGGTCTCTCCCGCCGGTATCCGGCTCCGCAAGCGAACCCTGGACCCCAATCGCCGACGCAAGGAGGACAGGCGCCACCGAGATGGCCAGCAAGGCGTCTAGCCAGACGTCCAGCCAGACGTCCAGCCAGGCGTCCAGCCAGACGTATAGGGGCGTGCGCCTCGCCCTCACCGCATTGCTCCCGCACCGGCTCCTGCCCATGTTGCCCGCGTCCGCGGCTCCGCGTCGTCCTTGACTTCCCATGCCTCCCACCGCTTCCGACGAGACAGCTCTGGAGACCGACGGCGACGCGCCGCCGGTCGCCGCGGTGCCCCCTCGGGACCAGGCCCTCGCCACTCCGAGGGGGCGCGCCTGGGAGGTGGGTCTCCATGTCCTCGCCTTCGGCGCCGGCTTCGCCATCATGGCCATCGAGATCGCGGGCGCCCGGGTCATGGCCCCGGTGTTCGGGCTGTCCGCCGTGCCCTGGACGGCTGTCATCGGGGTCATCCTGACGGCTCTGGCCGTCGGCAACCATCTGGGGGGGCGCCTGGCCGACGCGCGCATCGTGCCCCTGGCATGGATCCTCGCGGGAGCCGGCGTGACCGCGGTGATCCCCGTTCTGGGTGGGCCCGTCCCGGGCCTGGCCCAACGGGCCCTCGGGTACATCCCGGGTGCCGTGGCCAGCGCGGTCGTGCTGTTCGCCCTGCCGATCCTGGCCCTGGGCATGGTGGTGCCGTACCTGATCCGGGCCGGGGCGACAACGGTGGAGACGGTGGGCCGCCGGGCGGGCGACGTGAGCGCGGCGGCGACGGCGGGCTCCATCGTCGGCACCTTCGTCACCGGCTTCGTTCTGCTGCCGACTCTGCCCCTCCAGCCGCTCCTGGGCGCGCTGGCCGCTCTGCTCCTGGCGCTGGCCGTGCTCGCCGGACGGCTCGTCCCCCCGGGACCCCCGCCCGGAGCGTTGATCCTGGCCGCGCTGGGCCTGGCCGTCGTGGGCGCCGCCGCGGGTCCCCGTGGCGGCGGGCTCCTTGCCACTCGCGAGACCGTCTACGGCTCGATCCAGGTGGTGGAGCGGATGCGGGAGGGGGCCCTGGTCCGGGAGATGATCCAGAACGGGGGCTCCTCGTCCGCCGAGTACGTGGACACGGGGTTCCCCGCCCACCCGTACGCGCGGGTTTCGGGGCAGCTCTTCGAGTCCGTCATCGAGCGCGTGGACTCGGTGCTCTTCCTCGGCGGGGCGGCCCTGAGCCTGCCCGTGGCCCTCGTGGACTGGCAGCCCCGCCTGGCGGTGGACGTGGTTGAGCTGGACCCGGCGGCCACCGCGCTGGCCCGGGAGTACTTTGCGTATGGCCGCACGGAGCGCCCGGGCATCCGGGTCTTCCACGACGACGCCCGCATCCACCTGGCCCGGACCGCCCGTCGCTACGACGTGATCTACCTGGACGCCTTCGACCATCTGGTGACGGTGCCCTGGACGCTGGTCACGCGCGAGGCCATCGAGGCGACCGCCGCGCGGCTGCGCCCCCGCGGCATGTTCGTGGCCAACGTGCTGTCGCCCACCGACGG
>DASWKP010000160.1:0-15184 GCA_036396575.1 Longimicrobiales bacterium
CCGGGTATCTCCATGGGCGGAAGGGGCTCCCCACTCGCCAGCAGCTTGATATCGTCCCGGCCCAGGGTCTCCCGCTCCAGCAGCGCGCTGGCGATGGTCTCCATGAGATCCTGATTCTCCTCCAGCACCTCCCGGGCGCGATCGTGGGCCTCGTCGAGGATCCTCTTGACCTCCTGGTCCACCTGCCGGGCCGTGTGCTCGCTCACCTCCCGGCGGTGGCCGATCTCGCGGCCCAGGAAGACCTCCTGCTCGCTGTCGCCTACCGACATGAGGCCGATGACCTCGCTCATCCCGAAGCGGGTGACCATGCGCCGGGCCATGGCGGTAGCCCGTTCGATGTCGTTCCCCGCGCCCGTGGTCACCCGTTCGGGGCCGAAAGTCATCTCCTCGGCCACGCGTCCGCCGAAAAGCATGGTGAGCTGGCCTTCCAGCCACTCCTTGGTGTAGGAGTGGCGGTCCTCCTCCGGCAGGGACGCGGTGATGCCGAGGGCCCGGCCCCGGGGGACGATGGTCACCTTGTGGACGGGGTCGAGCCCCGGAAAGCGGAGGCCGATAACCGCGTGGCCCGCTTCGTGATAGGCCGTGAGCTTCCGCTCCTTCTCGTTCAGGACCATGCTGCGGCGTTCGGTGCCCAGCATGACCTTGTCCTTGGCCCGCTCGAAGTCGTCCATCGAGACCCGGTCGGCGTTGCTGCGGGCCGCGAGGAGAGCCGCCTCGTTGCAGATGTTGGCCAGGTCGGCGCCGCTCAGGCCCGGCGTGCCCCGTGCCAGGATACCCAGTTCCACGTCGTCGGACAGCGGGAGCTTCTTGGCGTGCACGCGCAGGATGGCCTCGCGCCCCTTCACGTCCGGAGCGTCCACCACCACCTGGCGGTCGAACCGGCCGGGCCGCAGGAGCGCCGGGTCCAGAACGTCCGGGCGGTTGGTCGCGGCCAGGAGGATGACCCCCTCGTTGGACTCGAAGCCGTCCATCTCCACCAGGAGGGCGTTCAGGGTCTGCTCTCGCTCGTCGTGGCCCCCACCCAACCCCGCGCCACGGTGCCGTCCCACGGCGTCGATCTCGTCGATGAAGACGATGCAGGGCGCGTGGGCCTTGCCCTGCTCGAACAGGTCGCGGACGCGGGAAGCGCCCACGCCCACGAACATCTCCACGAAGTCCGATCCGGACATCTGGAAGAACGGGCGTCCCGCCTCACCGGCCACGGCTTTGGCCATGAGGGTCTTGCCCGTGCCGGGGGGGCCGACCAGGAGCACGCCTTTGGGAAGCCGGCCACCGAGGCGGGCGAATTTCTGCGGATCTTTGAGGAACTCGATGATCTCCTGGAGCTCCTCCTTGGCCTCGTCGGCGCCCGCCACGTCGGTGAAGGTGACCTTGGGCGTGTCGGGACTGATGAGCTTCGCCTTGGAGCGGCCGAACTGGAACGCCCGGTTGCCGCCCCCCTGCATGGTGCGGAAGATCCAGATCCAGAACGCGATGAAGAGCAGCCAGGGCAACGCGCCCAGGAGGAAGGTCCCCCATCCCGGCTGCTCGGCCTCGGCGCTGATCACCACGTCCCGTTGCTCGAGCTCGTCCAGGAGAGCGTCGCTGATCTCTCCGGGAATCATCGTCTCGAAGTGGATGTAGTCCTGGTTGTCCCGGCGGATCTGCGCCCGGAACTCTCCCTCCACGCGCCGCCCGGAGATGACCGTCACCTCGTGGATGTTCCCCGCCCGGAGCTGCTCCCGGAAGTCCGTGTACGTCAGGTCCGCCGCGGGGTCCTCCTGTCCCTTCATGAACTGGATCGCGAGGAACGACATGACGACGATCAGGACCCACAGGGATAGCGTCTTGGAGTGACGCGACCACTGCGGACCGTCGTTCGGGGGGGGACCGTTTTCAGCCATGGATTTCCGCTTCCGCTCGGGCTTGCCGGCTCTCTGGCCGCATGCCGCTCCTCTGGATCATAGGCTCCCGATGTACGGCAGGTGGCGATAGTGCTCGCTATAGTCCAGGCCGTACCCTACCAGGAACGCCGGCGGGGCGTCGAACCCGACCCAGCGGGGCTCCCTGTTCAGCTTCGTCAACCGCTTGTGCAGCAGAGCGCACACGTCCAGGCTCTTCGGTCCCCGTTCCTCCAGGAGCGGGATGAGCCGTTCCAGCGTCGTTCCACTGTCCACGATGTCCTCCACGAGGAGAACGGCTCGGTCCTTCACCGCGGCGCCCGGATCGTAGAGCAGTTCCACCGCGCCGCTGCTGACCCTCTGGTTCCCGTAACTGGCCGCCACGATGAAGTCTACCTGCAACGGGAGGTGGATGTGCCGCACCAGGTCCGCCAGAAAGATGAACGAGCCCTTCAGGAGACCCAGAACCAACAGATCCTCCGTGGGCCCGTAGGCCTCGGTAATCTCCGCGGCGACGGCCCGCACGCGCGCCGCGATCTCGTCGGCGCTGAACACGACCGCCTTCAGAGCCCTCTCGCCCAGCCTTCCTTCGTGCTCAAACGTCGTCGGCATCCTCGATCCCGATGATCATCGTGTCGGCCCCCTCCCGGCATGGGGCGAGAACCGAGCGCGCGAGTCCGGGGACCCAGAGCACCCGGCCACGGCCGTCCACGAGGACGGCCCTGCCCTCCCGCTCTCCGGCCGGGACGCGGCGTTCAGCGAACAGCTTGGTGAGCTTCTTGCTTCCGTAGGCCATCCGGACCCGATCTCCCGGAGCCCACCCCCGGAAACGTAGAGGAAAGGTAAGGCCCACCAGGGCGAAGCGCTCGGTCCTTCCCCCCACCCCTCCCTCCTCAACGGCCCATTCCACCCGGTACGTCCTGTCCGCGGGGGCGAAGGTCCCCGAGCCCGATCCAGGTCCCCCGATCTCCGCCACGGCTTCCGCCGGGACCTGTCCGGAGGCGACCCCGGCGGAGGTGAGCGGCGACGCGGTCAGTACGAGGCGGCCGAAGTCCCTGGTGAGCCGCGGTCCACCGGGCAGAACGAGGCTCCGCCCGCTGGAGCCCCGGCTTGTAAACTCCATGGACGCGCGGGTTCCGGCCTCGTCGAGCACGACCCCCAGGCGGCGGACGAGGGCCCGCAAGAGGCGGGCCCGAAGGGCCGGAGGATGGGCCAGCAGCGCCGCGCGGTCCAGGGTGACCCCCTCGGGCCCGTCCTCCAGCACAACCTCGTCCAGGAGGCGGGGGAGGACGCTGGCCCACGCCGCTTCGTCCTCCCGGGCCAGGCGCGCGAGCCGGACCAGCGCGCCCCGGGCTCCGCGCGCAACGGACGCCTCCAGCTCCGGGAGGATCTGACGCCGCAGGGCGTTTCGCGCGTACGCCAGGTCCAGGTTGGAGGGATCGTCCCTCCAGCGGAGGCCACGGGCTCTGGCGTAGCGGGCCAGCTCGTCCCGCCAGAACGGGAGGAGGGGTCGAACCACCCCGTCCGGGCTCCGGTCCGGCATGCCCCGGAGCCCGGCCAGGCCCGTTCCTCGCACGGCCCGGAACAGGACCGTCTCGGCCTGGTCGTCGGCGTGGTGGGCCGTGAGGATGAGGTCGGCCCCCTCCGCGTGGCGGACCCGGTGCAGGAACCCGTAGCGGGCCTCCCGGGCCGCCGCCTCGCCCCGGACGGGCGTCTCCGCCCTCTCCTGCCGAAGAGGAACCTCCCAGGCGGCGGCCAGCCCCCGGACCCAGTCGGCGTCCCGGTGGCTGTCTCCCCGCATGCCGTGATCGAAGTGCGCGGCCGTGACGTCCAGCGCCTCCCCGGGGAGCGTGAAGCGGATGAGGTGGAGCAGGACCACGGAGTCCATGCCTCCCGAAACAGCGATCACGATCCGGCTGGCGTCCGCCAGCGGCCCGTGCCGCAGGACGTGGTCCGCGAAGCGGGCCGCGAGGTCGTCGCCACCCCGAGCCCCGGGCGTCACGCGCCCTCCCCGGCCAGACCCGGGGGCGCCGGCCGGCCCCGCTCCGCCACGAGCACCCGGGCCAGGCGGTCCGGCCGGTCCGACTGGATGGCGTCCACTCCCCAATCCAGAAGGCGGCGCATATCGTCCTCGCGGTCCACCGTCCAGACGTGCACCGGCAGGTTCCGCCGGTGGGCCTCCCGAATGAAGCGAGGGGTGAGGACCCGCCGGCCGCGCCATGTGTCCGGAGCCTGGAGGACGTCGGCTCCGGGCGTGTACAGGGACCCGAAAGGAGTGCGGTGCAGGACGTGGAACAGCCGGAGCTGACCGGCCGAGGCACCCCAGGCACCGGGATACGCCCGCACGTCCCGGCGGTCCCTCTCCCGCGCGGCGGCCACCAGGACCCGATCCTGAGCGCCGAAGTCCAGGATGATGTCCACCAGGCGCCGCGCTGCGGCCCTGGCCTTGATCTCGACGTTCAGGCGGACGAGCGGAAGTTCCTCCAGGAGTTCCACGAAACGGGGGATTCCCACGCCCCGACCACGGAACGGGAAGTCGCCCTCGAGGCCCACGAAGCGGTAGCCCGCGTCCAGCTCCCGTACGCGCGCCCACTCCAGGTCGGCCACCGCGCCGGTGCCGTCCGTGGTGCGGTCCACCGTGGCGTCGTGGAGCACGACGACTTCCCCGTCCCGCGTGACGCGGACATCCAGCTCGAGCATGTCCGCGTCCCACAGCTCCACGGCCTGGCGGAAGGCGGCCATGGTGTTCTCGGGAGCCAGGCGGGATCCCCCCCGGTGCGCCACGAGGAGAGGTGCGCCCGCCAGGTACGGGCAGCCGGGCCGGGGGCGCGGACGGAGCATTCTGAGGCGGCGTGAGGCGGCGCGGCGCGTGGGGAGAACGCCGGCCGACCGGGGACTCAGCCTCCGACCCGGGCGTCCTCCAGGGACCCCATCTCTTCGGCCGTGAGGCCGTGGAGCCGGTAGAGAACGTGGTCGATGAGACGGCTGGCCAGCGAGAGCTCGCGCGTGAGCCGGTCCGCGTCCTCCGCGTGGCCAGCGGCGACCCTCTCCTCGAGCTCCACCACCCGCGTGGCCAGGTAGCCGAGGACGTCCTCCACCACCTGGGGGCGAGGCTCGGCCGGCGCCAGCGCGTCCGGCATCACCTCGTTCAGGAGGAGGCCCCTGACGAAGGCCAGGAATCCCGGGAAGGTGAGCTCGACCAGGGCGCCCGAGTCCATGGACTCCTCGTCGGTGAGGTACTCCCACTCGAGTTCGTTGACGTAGAGGTCCCGGGCTTCGCCCAGGAGATGGTCCCTCACCCGGTCGCCGAGGGGCGTGTCGGCTCCCACGGGCGCCCGCAGGCGTCGCCCGAGGAGTCGAGTCATCCTCTCTCGACGCCCTGCCAGAAGGGTCGTTACCCGTTCGTTCATGGGTCCTGGGTCCGGCGTGGGTCTCGGCTTGGATGGCGGCGGCTCCCGGCGCCGCCGTCGGCGGCGGGACTGAACATGGTGATCCGGGCGCCGGCTGGAAAGGCGCAGGCGGGCACACCGCCGCCCGGCGCGCGGGGGGCGTGGCGCTGGCGGCGGTGGCGGCGCGTGCATCACCCGGCATCTTCACCGGCCCGCAGCGCCGCGCGCGCGGGGTGGCATGAACGGGGCGAGCCTGCGCCGTGACCTGGAGATCGTGGTCGCCGGCCCGCGGGGTGGCACGAACGGGGCGAGCCGAGCAGGGTAGGCGCGAGTCACTCGTCCGGATGCGCGGGCCGCGGCGCGCGGTCAACTGCCCACTCGTAAGGGTCGTCGGACACGTTTGGTCAGTTGGCCGCGCCATGCGCGGTCGATTGACCACGGATCGCGCCCGCGGATCGCGCGCGGTCAGTTGGCCGCGATAGGCGCGGGCAAGTGCCCTCGGACGGCGATCGCTCTCACGCGCGGTCGTTTTTCCGCGATTCGCCAACGACGGAGGTGGGCCGGGGCCAGGTCGGCCGGGGCGCCAACAACCTGGTGGAGCTAATGCCCTGGTGTCCTGTCCCAGAAGTTCGGTGAGCATCGAGGGCGCCGAGGCGCCGCCCCACCAGAGCCGATGGCGCGGTACGGAATGAGCCCCCTGGACGCGGTGCGCGCCGCCACCTCCGGCACCGCGCGCAGGACTCCTAAGGATCGGCCTTGTCCCTTCGGACCCGGGAGGCGAGGGCGTCGTAGAGACGGGCCGGGAAGACCTGACCGATCCAGACCAGGGTCGACAGGGGGCGCGGGAAGGTGAGCAGGGGCTTCCTGAGGCGGATGGCTCGAGCCATGCGCTCGACCGCATCGTCGAGCTCCATCAGGAAGGGCATGCGGTGGAGGTTCCGATCGGTGAGGGGTGTGCGTACCCACCCCGGCGTGATGAAGGTCACGTCCACGGGCGTGCCTCGCAGGTCGAGGCGCACGCTCTCGAAGAAGTTGTGCAGCGCGCCCTTCGAGGCCGAGTAGGCCGACCCCTTAAGCAGACCCCCGTATCCGGCCTGGCTACCGATGCCCACCAGATGCCCACTGCCCCGCTCCAGCATGCCTGGCAGGACCTCCGCCACGGCGTGGACCGACCCGAGGAAGTTGACGCGCATCGCCCGCTCCACGACGTCCACGGACAGCTCCCGGGCGTCGGTGACTTCGCCCACTCCCGCGCAGCACACGAGCAGATCCACGGCGCCTAGCCCGGCGACGCAGACTGCGACGGCCTCCCGCACCTGATCGTGCCTCGACACGTCGCAAGGGCACGCCGCGGCGGCGCCGCCCCCGGCGCGGATCTCGCCCGCGAGGCGCTCGAGGACCTCCCGGCGACGGGCGGCGAGACCCACGGCGTACCCGTCCCGGGCCAGCCGGAGAGCCAGGCCGCGCCCGAGGCCGGAAGAGGCTCCCGTGACGAAGGCTACGGGGCGGACGGGCGCGGTCACGCGTCCAGGATCTCCCGGACCCGGCGGGCCAGGCCATCCATGGTGAAGGGCTTCTGGATCAGGGCGGAATCGGGCTCCAACGTCTCCTGGTGCGCCACCGCGTGCTCCGTGTAGCCGGACATGAAGAGCACGCGAGCGTCGGGGCGGATGTCCCGGAACCGCCTGGCCAGCTCCTGGCCGCTCATGCCCGGCATCACGACATCGGTAAGGAGAAGGTGGATCGGCCCCTCCGTCTCGTCGGCGAGCCGTAGCGCCTCGACCGCCTCGGGCGCCTCCAGCAAGGTGTATCCCACCCTGACCAGCAGGCGCACCACCAGCCTGCGCACCTGGTCGTCATCCTCGACGACGAGGACGGTCTCGGTCGCCAGCGGTGTCGCGGCCTCGCTCCGGGGCCCCTCGCTCCGAGGCTTGTCGTCCGCCGGGCGGGCGTCGGCGTCCATGCGCGGGAGATAGATCTTGAAGGTCGAACCCGCCCCCGGTTCACTGTAGACCCACAGGTAGCCCCCGGCCTGCTTCACGATGCCGTAGCAGGTCGACAGCCCGAGCCCAGTGCCCTTGTCCACGTCCTTGGTCGTGAAGAACGGCTCGAAGATCTGCTCCCGGGTCGCCGCGTCCATTCCGGAGCCATCGTCGGAGACCGCGAGGACCACGTAGTCCCCGGGCCTGACCACTCCGCCCTTCGTCATGCGGTAGCCTTCGTCCAGGACCACGTTGGCCGTCTCGATGGTGAGCTTGCCGCCTCGGGGCATGGCGTCACGGGCGTTCACGGCCAGGTTTACGAGGACCTGCTCGAACGCGCCCGGATCGATCCAGGCGGTCCAGAGGTCGGCTCCCAACGTCGTCCTGAACCGGACATCCTCGCCCAGGAGCCGGCGCAGCATGGCATCCAGTTTGCGCACCAGCTCGTTGACGTCCACGAACCGGGGCTCGATCAGCTGTTTGCGGGAAAACGCGAGGAGCTGCCTCACGAGCTCCTCGCCCCGCCCGGCGGCCAGCAGAACCTCCTGCATGTCCTCGTAGGCGGGATCCCGGGAGTCGAGGCGCTCCAGCACGAGATCGCCGAAGTTGCGGATGGCGGTCAGGAGGTTGTTGAAGTCGTGGGCCACGCCCCCGGCCAGGCGGCCCACCGCCTCCATCTTCTGGGATTGCCGGAACTGGGCCTCGAGCGCCTTGCGATCATCGATGTCCATCGAAAGGACGAGGATGCCCTCGGGCACGGGCTCGACCCGGAGCTCGAACCAGGCGCTGGACCCGTCCGCGTACACGAACAGGTTTTCGATCTGGCGGGTGACCCGCTCGACCATGACCGCTTCGAGCGTGGCGAAAAGGGGGGCGTCCTGGATGCCCGGGTACGCCTCGGTCATGGTCACCCCGAGGAGCTCCCCCCTGGCCCGCCGACCGTGCCGGCATGCCGCCTCGTTGACGTAGAGATAGCGCCAGTCGAAACCGATGATCTGGAAGCCTTCCACCAGGCCATCGAGGATCCCCCACACTCGCCGCGCGGGCCAGGACTCGAGCGGGAAGTCATCCGGTGCGTCCGTCGGCATCTCTCACGCTCCGGGTCGGCGAGCCGTGCTCACGAGAATCCGGGAAGGCGGTCTCCTGCCAGCTTAGGGTGGCGCGCGGTCCACCACAACGCCGCACCGCCCGACACCGAGGCCCACCCGGGGTGGCGTCCGGTGCCGAGCCAGGCTCCACGCTTGGGCCTGGCGGGTCGCCGGAACGCCCGACGGCCCGCGCCGTTCGACAGCGCGGGCCACCGGTTGCGATCGCTTTCATGCCGGAGGAGGGACTCGAACCCCCGACACGCGGATTATGATTCCGCTGCTCTAACCGACTGAGCTACTCCGGCCAGGGAGGAAAAAGCTCGTCCGGGCCCCGGGTGGTGTCAAGCCGCCCCGGACAAGCCGTTCTGGAGCCGCCCCGGACCTCCGCCCCGGACCTCCCTTGCGCCCCCTCACGCCCCGTGCGAGCCTGAGGAGGAGTCCGGCGTCCCCCACGCCCCGGCATCCCCTCGCGCGGAGCCCATCACATGGACCTCACACCAATCCTGACCGGCCTCGGCATCTTCGGAGGGGCGGCCCTCCTGAGCGCTCTGCGCATCCTCTACGAGTACGAGCGCGGCGTCATCTTCCGGCTGGGTAAGCTCACCCGAGCCAAGGGGCCCGGGCTGATCTTCGTGCTTCCGTTCGGGATCGAGCGCATGCGCAGGATGGACCTGCGCATCGTGGCCCTGGACATCGCGCCACAGGATACCATCACCAAGGACAACGTGAGCCTGGCGGTCAACGCGGTGGTCTACTTCCGCGTGGCGGATCCGGCGAAGGCCGTCGTGGAGATCGAGGACTACTATTTCGCCACGAGCCAGCTCGCCCAGACGACGCTCCGGTCCGTCATCGGCCAGTCGGAGCTGGACGAACTGCTGGCCGAGCGGGAGCGCATCAACGACGTGGTGCGTCAGATCATCGACCAGGGCACGGACCCCTGGGGCATCGAGGTCACGGGCGTAGAGATCAAGGACATCGACCTGCCCAAGGAGATGAAGCGCGCCATGGCCCGGCAGGCCGAAGCCGAGCGGGAACGGAGGGCGAAGGTCATCTCCGCCGAAGGTGAGTTCCAGGCCTCCGCGAGGCTGGCCCAGGCCGCCAAGATCATCGGCAGGCACCCCGCCGCGCTTCAGCTCCGCTTCCTCCAGACCGTGGTCGAAATCGCCGCCGAGAACAACTCCACCACGCTGTTCCCCATCCCGCTGGAGCTGTTCAGGGGCCTGTCCCTCAAGTCGGAGAGCGAGGAGGACGAGACCGGCACGGAGATCACCTCGGAGCAGCTCGAGGCTCTGGCCGTCGCCGCGTCGCAGGTGCTGCCCGAGGGGTCCGACGCCAAGCTCCTGGCGGACTCGGCCGCGCTGGCTCTGGGCATCGGAACCGGGACGTCCGAAGGCGTGCGGGACGTGGAGCCGGTCCGGAGGGCCGACCTCGAAGACGACTGAGCTCCGTACGGCGGAGCCTCAGCGGAGGGTATCGGCCACGTCGAGGCTTTCCGCCGGGGGGACGATCCGGTAGAGGACCTCACCGGGCCGGATCATGCCGAAGCGCTCCCGGGCCAGTCGTTCCAGGGTGGCCGAGTCCCCTTCCAGCGAGTCGGCCCACGCCCGGAGCGAGTCGATCCTCACGCGGAGGCGTGCCAGCTCCGCCGCCTGGACCTCACGGTCCGCCCGGGCCCGCCGCAGCTCCAGCCAGGAGTACTCTCCCCCGAAGACGGCGTAGTAAGCCGCCAGGCCGAGCAGGGCGGGCAGGACGAGGCGCCTCAGCCGCTCCACAAGCTCCGTCCCGGGAACACGGCCTTGGCGCCGAGGGCTTCCTCGATGCGCAGGAGCTGGTTGTACTTGGCCACGCGATCGGTGCGGCTGGCGCTCCCCGTCTTGATCTGACCCGCGTTGGTGGCCACGGCGAAGTCGGCGATGATGGTGTCCTCGGTCTCTCCGGAGCGGTGGCTGATGACCGTGCGGTATCCGGCCTCACCGGCCATGCGCATGGTGCTCAGGGTCTCGGTCAGGGTCCCGATCTGGTTGAGCTTGATGAGGATGGCGTTGGCCACGCCGTCCCGTATCCCCTGGTCCAGGCGCGTCGTGTTCGTGACGAACAGGTCGTCGCCCACGATCTGGACCTTGTCACCCAGGGCCTCGGTCAGCGCCTTCCACCCCCGCCAGTCGTTCTCCTCCAGCGGGTCCTCCAGTGAGCAGATGGGGTAGCGCTTCACCCAGTCCGCGAAGAACTCGATCATGCCCTGGGCGTCCCGGCGCTCCCCCGTCGACTCGAAGACGTACTCGCCGTCCCGGAAGAACTCCGTGGCCGCGGCGTCGATGGAGATCATGACGTCCTCTCCCGGACGGTACCCGGCCCGCTCCACCGCGGTCAGCACCGCCTCGATGGCCTCGTCATTGGAACCCAGGTCCGGAGCGAAGCCACCCTCGTCTCCGACCGCGGTGCTCTTGCCCTCCTCGGATAGAACCTTCTTGAGGGCATGGAAGATCTCCGCGCCGCACCGCAGGGCCTCGCGGAACGTGTCGAAGCCCAGAGGCATGACCATGAACTCCTGGATGTCCACGTTGTTCGAAGCGTGGGCTCCCCCGTTGAGGATGTTCATCATGGGCACCGGCAGGACGTTGCTCCCCCCGGTGGCCAGGTACTTCCACAGCGGCATGTGGTTCTCCTGGGCCGCCGCCCGCGCCGCCGCCATGGACACCGCCAGGATGGCGTTGGCGCCGAGCTGTCTCTTGTTCGGGGTTCCGTCGAGGTCGATGAGCGTCCGGTCGATGTCGAGCTGTTCCCGGGCCTCGAACCCCCTGAGGGCTCCCCGGATCGCGGTGTTGATGTTGTCGACCGCGGTGAGCACCCCCTTTCCGCCGAAGCGGCCCCGGTCCCCGTCCCGAAGCTCCACGGCCTCGTGCGCCCCGGTGGAAGCCCCGCTGGGCACGGCGGCCCGGCCGCGGACCCCGGTCTCGAGAATGACCTCCGCTTCAACCGTGGGATTCCCCCTGGAGTCCAGGATCTCCCGTCCTCTCACGTCTACGATGGCCGACACGTCGTCTCCTCGCTGTCGCTACCCGCTGGGTATGGCTCCCCGGGACCCTTCGCCCCGCACCGTTCCAATATCACCCGCGACCCGGAGCCGGGCTACGGCATCCCTGGCCAACCCGGTCAGCCGGTCGCGGTCCTCATGGCTCATTCCCTCGACCGGGATCGCCTCACCGATGCGGACCCGAACCGTCCCGGACCGGATCCGGAAGGAGCCTTTGGGCATCAGGTCCCTGGACCCCGAGATGCCCACGGGCACGACGGGAACACGCGACTCCAGGGCCATCACGAAGGCCCCTTTCTTGAAGGCCTGCAGCTCGCCGGTCGTGGTGCGCGTCCCCTCGGGGAACATCAGGACCGTCTCCCCCGTCCGCCCGATCCGCGCGCCTACGTCCCGCAGGGACTGGATGGCCGACGTACGGTCGCCCCGATCGATGGAGATGTGGCTGCACGCCCTCCACGCGCCTCCGAAGAAGGGGACCCGCTCCAGCACGTGCTTGGCGACGAACTTCGCGCCCACCGGGAGGTGGCCCGCGAGGGCGAACACGTCGAACCAGGACTCGTGATTGGCCACCAGGACCTGGGCGCGGTCCGTCGAGACGTTTTCCGTTCCGGACATCTCGACCTTCACGCCCGCCGCCCACAGGACGGCCCGCGCCCACCCTCGTTGCGCCGCCCAGCAGCGCGCGGTCAGGGAGCGCAGGCGAAGCGCCCGGCAGACGATGACGTCGGTGCCGAAGTACAGGGTCGCCAACCAGCCCACCAGGTAGACCCACAGGCCCCGGATCATCGGGAGGCAGTGCCGCGAAAGTGGTCGAAGCCCCGGGGGCCCACGGGTTCGACGTCACCGCCCCCCCGATCCAGCGCCACGCCCTCCCCCTCCACCACGCGTCCCACGCGCGTGAGGGGCACGGCGAAGCGGCCCAGGAAGCCTTCGGCCACGCCGGCAACGGCCCCGTGAGGGGCCGCGAACAGGAGCTCGTAGTCCTCGCCGCCGCCGAGTGCCAGATCGAGCGCGTCCTCGTCACTCCCGGCCACGGCGGCCATGGCCGGATCCAGAGGGATGCGCCCCGCCTCCAGGACGAGGCACACGCTCGACGCGGCCGCCAGGTGGCGGGCGTCCGAGGCCAGCCCGTCCGAGAGATCGATGGCCGCGCCGAGCAGGGACCGCTCCTGGAGCCAGAGGGCCTCCCCCACCCGGGGGACGGGGCGGGCATAGGCGTCGCGGAGGGCTCCGGACACCCGTTCGCCCCTCTCCAGAAGGCGTACCGCGGCGCCGCTGGCCCCGAGCCGGCCCGTGACCCACAGCTCGTCCCCTGGTCGGGCTCCCGACCGGAGCACGGGCCGTGAGGCCGTGCCGAGGACGACCACGTCCAGCACCAGGGGACCCGGAGACCGGCTCAGGTCCCCACCCACCAGCGCGGCCCCCACCCGCCGGGCGGCCTCCTCCGCCCCCCTCTGGAGCGCCGTCGCCGCGCCGGACTCCACGTCGCCCGGCGGGAGGGCGTAGGAGAGGAGCACTGCCACGGGAACGGCGGCCATGGCGGCGAGGTCGCTGAGGGCGGCAGCCGCTGCCCGGTAGCCGATCTCGACGGGGGACAGCCAGTCCCGGCGGAAGTGCACGCCCTCCACGGCGATGTCGCACGACACGGCCAGCCGGCCCGCATCCAGCACGGCGGCGTCGTCTCCCGGACCCACGAGGATCTCGACGGGCAGGTCGTCGGACTCACCCAGCATCGCCCGGATGAGGTCGAACTCCGGCCCGGAACCCAGGCCGGAACCCAGGCCGGAACCCAGGCCAGAACCCAGGAGCGGCCTGGGCGGTCGGCGCGGGAGGCTCACGGTGGGGATCCGGGGGGCGAGGGGGGCTCCGCGCACCGGAGGCGAGACGACGAGGGCGCGTGCACGGAGGAAGCGGGCGGGCTCGGCCCCCTCGGGGGATGCCGTGCGCCCGCCGCATGCGGGGTCGGACGGGTCGCTACTTGTAGCTCTGGCCGATGGCGCGACCCAGCGTGATCTCCCCGTTGTCGATCCTGATGTTGAATCCGCAGTCCGGGCTGGAGCAGACCCAGGCCTTGTAGCGGATCGGGGCCCCGTCGCGCCCGTAGTCCGACATCGGGAGGAGAACCCCCGTCTCGCACTTCAGGCACTTCGGAAAACCGCGATCGGGTTCCATCGTCAGCCCCTCCCATCAGCGTGAATTGGCTCGGAGTCGCCCGCGCCGCGGTCTCCCTGGCGAGCCGTCAAGGCCGCACCTCCCAGGGATAGTCGAGCTCGAACGCCTCCTCGAAGTCGAACACGTCACAGAAGTCCTCGCGGCGGTCGTCATCCTGCTTGACCAGGATTCCGCACTCGACGAGGGCGAAAACGATGTCGCCGAGATCCTCGGTCGCGTGGATGCCCCAGTGCTCGAGCACGGAGCGGGCCATCGGCCCGAAGCGCTCCAACGCCAGGTCCCGCACGCCCCGGGCGAGCTCGCTCCCGGCAATGTGCCGCGGCTCCGCCAGCCCCTCCATGACGTGGTGGAGGGACGAGAGCAGGAACAGGTAGGCCTTCCCGTGGAAACGGGGGTTTCGTTCCTGTAGGCGGAGGAGTACGTCCTCGGCGAACTGAAGCTCTGTCATGGGGCAAATGTTACGATCCGACACGCCCGGCGCCAGCCCCACACGGCCACTCAATCCACCGGACCCAGGTCCACGTACAACGGAAAGGCACCGCACATGTCCTCGACCTCGGCCCGGACCGAGGTCCTCACCGCCTGGTCGCCGGGGGCGGCCAGAACCCGGGAGATCCAGTCGGCGATCCTGGCCATCTCCCCTTCCTTCATGCCTCGCGTCGTGAGGGCCGGCGTCCCGATGCGCAGGCCGGAGGTGACGAAGGGCGAGCGGCTCTCGCCGGGCACGGTGTTCTTGTTCACGGTGATGCCCGCCTCCTCCAGGCTTCGCTCGGCCTCCTTCCCGGTGAGCGCCTCGTGGCTGGGGCGCAGATCCACGAGCACGAGATGGTTGTCCGTCCCCCCGCTCACCAGGTGAAGACCCCGCTCGACGAGGCCCTCCCCCAGCGCCCGCGCGTTGGCCACCACCTGGTGGCCGTAGTCAGCGAACTCCGGAGCCAGCGCCTCGCGGAGAGCCACGGCCTTGGCCGCGATGACGTGCATGAGAGGGCCGCCCTGGGTCCCGGGAAACACCGCCTTGTCGATGGCCTTGGCGTGCTCCTCCCTGCACAGGATGAGTCCTCCCCTGGGGCCTCGTAGCGTCTTGTGGGTCGTGGTCGTGACCACGTCGGCGTGCGCCACCGGAGACGGGTGCGCCCCGGCGGCCACCAGACCCGCGATGTGGGCCATGTCCACGACGAGACGGGCCCCCACCTCCCGCGCGACATCGGCGAACGCCTCGAAGTCCAGGATGCGTGGATAGGCGCTAGCCCCGGCCACGATGAGGTGAGGCCGCACCTCGCGCGCCCTCTCCCGCAAGGCGTCGTAGTCGATGCGCCCGTCGGAAGGGCGGACCCCGTAGGCGTGGGCCTCGAACAGGCTCCCCGAGAAGTTCACCGGTGAGCCGTGCGTGAGGTGCCCTCCGTGGCTCAGGTCCATACCCAGGAGGCGGTCACCCGGCTTCATGAAGGCCAGATAGGCGGCCATGTTGGCCTGGGCGCCCGAGTGGGGCTGGACGTTGGCGTGGTCCGCCCCGAACAGCTCCCTGGCCCGGGACAGGGCCAGCGTCTCCGCCCGGTCCACGAACACGCAGCCCCCGTAGTACCTCCGTCCCGGGAGTCCCTCCGCGTATTTGTTGGTGAGGACGGTCCCGAGAGCCTCC
>DASWKP010000161.1:0-6083 GCA_036396575.1 Longimicrobiales bacterium
GGGCGGACGCAGGCGGCCAAATGTAGTCGATGTTTGCCGAGCGGTCAGGACAGACCGACGGGAGGAGGCGGCGCCACCCGATCCGCCGGCCCCTCCATCAGGGTGAGGGTCGTCTGACCCATCATGCCCGACAGGGTGATGAGGCGGCGGCGGTCGTCCTTGCTGGCCAGGAGCGACCGGACCGCGAAGCCCACGGGCTTTTCTCCCACCACCTTCGTCCAGCCGTCGAAGAGGGTCGCCTCCATGACGTGGACCCACGCGTCCACGTAGCGGGGATCGGGATCGGCGGCGGCGGCGAGGGAGCCCAACCACTCGACGGCATCCTCCCTCGACAGGCGTTCCCGTAGGCCGGCGGCGGCCTCCCGCAACCATTCCCCCCCGCCCTCCCGCTTCATCCTGTCACTGGACGCTCCGGCAAGCTCCCGGATCTCGTCGGGCGCGGACGCCATGAGGGCGTCCATCGTCTCGGGATCCGGACGCGGGCACGCGTCGTCCCGCCACACGGCGATGAGGTGTCCGCCGCCGCGCATGATGCGACAGGCAAAGCCGGCGAGGAACGGGATGTCGGCGGGATGGAAGGCGGGTGGGCGATCCGCCGCCGGGAGGATCCACTGTTCCTCGATGCGCGGATGCTCGAAGCCCTCCAGCGTCACCCTCAGCGCTCCCGGCACCGCGGGGTCCCGCTCGATGAGGGCCGAGTGGCCGTGGTCGTCGGAGACACGATCCACGCCTTCCTCGGCGGCGCGGGCCCGCTTGACGAGGCTCACGACCCGGCGAGCCTCCTCTCGTGCGTCATCTCTCGTTGGCTGGTCCATCCTGGGGATCCCTCCGCGAGCCAATCCTGTCGAACCGTCCGTCCCTCCCAGTCTGGCACTCCCGCGCCCCCCAGTCGAGGGGCGCCGTCAGCCCACCGGCACGCTGTCGAAGAACGTCACGACGCCGGTCTCCAGGGAGTACTCGGCACCGACCACCATGAGCCCCTCGTCGCGGATGAGCCTCTCCAGGACCTCGGAGCCGTGCTGGAGATGATCCACCGAGGCCACGATGTTGGAGCGAACGGCCTCCCGCATCAGCGCGTCGGCGTCCGCCCGCGGCTCCGTCAGGAGCAGGCCCTCCACGGAGGGCCGGATGCGGTCGACGATCGAGCGGATGTTGGGCGAGCGACTGTCGGCCTGGCGCACCAGCTCGTCCAGGGTGGCCCGCACGGCGCCGCACCCCGAATGGCCGAGCACCACCACGAGCCGGGTGCCGAAGCGGTCCGCGGCGAACTCGACGCTCCCCACCTGCGAGGGCGCCACCACGTTGCCCGCCACGCGGATGACGAAGAGATCTCCCAGGCCCTGGTCGAAGATGATCTCCGCCGGCACGCGGGAGTCGGAACACCCGAGGATGATGGCGAACGGCTCCTGCCCGTCCACCAGATCCGTCCGGCGGGCGTGGTCCACCAGCGCGTCCCCTCCCTTCCCCGACGCGAAGCGCAGGCTTCCCTCGCGGAGGCGCTCGAGGGCCTCCGCGGCCGAGATCTCCGTCATGGGCCGCTTTTCGATGAGTGAAGGATGGCTCCTCCGAACCTACCCCCTCACTCGCTCTTGAGCACCTCCGCCGGAGGCAGCCGTCCGGCACGGACCGCCGGAGCCCACGCCGCCAGGGCCGCCGCGGCGAACAGCGCCAGCGCCGGCGCCACGTAGGCCCACGGGGCCAGGGTCGAGACCCCGAACAGCAGCGACTCCAGAAGCCTGGACGCCGCGGCGGCCGCCACGCTGCCCGCGATGATCCCCGCGGCGGACAGTGCCAGCCCCGACCCCACCACGCTCCCCACCAGGAGCCGCGGCGACGCCCCCAGCGCGAGCCGCACCCCCATCTCCTTGCGGTTGGCGGCCACGTGGTGGGCCAGCACCGCGTAGATGCCCAGGGAGCCCAGGCCGGTGGCGAGAACGGCCAGCACCACCAGGAGTCCCATGATCACCCAGGAAACGGCGTACGCCGAGCGCACCACGTCCTCCATCCAGGCCACCGACCGCACGGGCACCAGGGGGTCCACGTCGGACACCGCCCGCCGCACCGCGGGAATGAGCCCGGGAGCGGCCCCCACGGCGCGAACCACCAGGGTGACGTCCCGGGACGGGCTCTCGGCAAGCGCCACATAGAGCGCCGGCCCGGCGGGACCGGTCATGTCCCCGGTGCGGATGTCCGGAACGACGCCCACCACCGTCACGAAGCGGTTCCACGCGTGGGGATCGATGGCGATGCGCCGCCCCACGGCGCCGCCGTCGGGCCAGAGCATACGGGCCAGGGTTTGGTTCACCACCACGGCGCTCGGCTCGGGCGAGCGGTCCTCGGAGCCGAGCAGGCGCCCCCGGCTTGCCTGGAGCCCGAACGCCTCGAAGAAGCCCGGATCCACCATGTGCATCGGGGCACGGACCGCCTCGTACAGCGTCACCGGCTCGGCCTCGGGGTTGATGGGCGTCGTGGGTGCCTGGGCACTCAGGGGCAGCCACCCCGTGAGGCCCACCGACTCGACGCCGGGAAGGGACGCCACCCTCATCACCAGGCCGTCGTAGAGGGTCCGGGCGGCCGCGGGCGTCTCCACCCGGTCCATAGGCGGCGACAGCTCCACCGTCAGGAGGCCGTCCGCCTGGAAGCCCAGCGGCACGCTTCGCAGGTTTTCCACGGTGGCCACCAGGAGGGTGGCGGACACCAGCAGAAGCGTGGCGAGGGCCGCCTGCACCGCAACCAGGGACTTCTGCACCCGAGCGCCCGAAGCGGGCACCAGCCCGAGCCCCGCGCGGTGCGCCCGCAGGAAGTGGGCGATGGGGATCCCGCTCAGGACCAGCCAGGCGACCGCTGCCGCCCCCAGGGCGAAGAGGAGCACCGAGGAAGACAGGACGGAGCTGGCGGTCACGACGGCCTCTCCCACGAAGAGCCCCGCGATGGCCGGAGCCCCCAGAGCCCCGCTGCCCAACCCCAGCGCCACCGCCAGCCCCGTGAGCACGCCCCCCTCCACAAGGAGCTGCCGGAGGATGCGCCCCCGCCCGGCGCCGATGGCGGAGCGCACCGCCAGCTCCCGGCGCCGCTCCACGGCCCTCCCGAGCAGCAGGTTGCCGACGTTGAGCGCGGTGACCAGGAGGAGCAGCCCCGTGCCCCCCAGCAGGAGCAGCAGGGGCGTCGAGATCAGCCGCCGATGGCTCTCATCCGCCCGGGCCACCCAGGCCTCCCCCTCGGCGAAGCCCTTCGGGTAGAACATGGGGAAGAGCTCGGACAGCCTGTCCGTGAACGCCGCCAGGCTCGCCTTGGCGTCGTTCAGCCCGGCGCCGTTCCGCAGCGCACCGATCAGTGAGAGGTTCTGGGCCTTCCAGTAGTCGTCGTCCCTGGGGTCCATGACCAGCGGCAGCCACAGCTCCGCCCTCCCGCCGGGCGCCATGCCCCCCTCCCCCTGGATGCCCACCACCGTGACCGGAGCTCCGCTCACGTCGATGGTGCTGCCCAGGATCGACGGATCCGACCCGAACGAGCGGCGCCACAGTGCCTCGCCGATGACCACTACCGGCCCAACTCCCAGAAGCGCGTCGTCGTCCTCCAGGGCGCGGCCGAGCATGGGTTGGACCGCCAACTCCCGGAACAGGCCCGGGGTGATGACCACCCCGTTCACGCTCTGGCTCTCCCCATCGGGCATACGCAGCGCGAAGGCCAGCTCCCCGTAGCCCCCTAGCGTCCTGTAGGTGGACTGCTCTTCGCGGTAGAGGGTCAGGTGCCCGAAGGAGAACCCGCGCCCCGGCCACACCTCCACCATGCGGTCGGCCTCCCCCCACCAGCTCACGTTCCGGAAGGTTCCGTCCACCACCGAGTAGACCGCCGCGTTGGCGCCCAGGCCGAGGCCGAGCACGGCCACGACCCCGAGGGCGAAGCCCGGATGCCGCAGGAAGAGCCGGAAGGCCCAGCGCAGGTCCGTCAGCAGGTCTGAGTCCACCCGGGAGCTGTCCGCGCCGCTCCCGGTAAGGAAGCGGTACGTCAGCACCGAGGCCGTCTGGCCCGTGTACCACAGGGCCGCCCGCCAGCGGGAGGTTCTGGCCCGACGCTCGTACTCCTCGGCCAGGTCGCCCAGGGTCCCCTGCCCCGACAGGCCACTGGGTACGGCCCGCTCAAGGATGCGCTCCAACCAGCGCGGGGGGCGGCTCACGCGTCCAGGGCCCTCTCGAGCCCCTCCCACAACGCCAGGAGCGTGTTGCGGGACCGGGCCAGCATCTCCTGACCCTGCGGGGTGAGCCGCACGTACCGCCGCGGCCGCCCGCCGCGTTCCTCCGAGGCCTCCCCCGCCGCCGACTCCAGGAAGCCCTTCCGCTCCAGGCGGTCCAGGGTCGTGTACAGGGCTCCGCTGGACGGGGAGCGCCCCGCCACCGCTTCCAGCTCGTCCCGCACGGCCAGCCCGTACGCCTCCTCGCCCAGGCGCATGATGGAGAGGAGGACCATCTGCTCGAACTCCCCCAGGTACTCCTGGCTCATCGGACGCACGTCCGCAGCTCGGCGTGGACCCAGCTCACGACGATGACGCACTCCTGGGCCAGGGAGCCTCCCACGAGGACGAAGCCTGCCCCCGCTGGAGAGAACATCTGGATCACCGGGTGGTCGCTCACCTCCACGGCCAGGTCAGGGAAGGTGGCGCTCCCCACCTGAAGCCGGGCTCGGTTGCCCTCGACCCGCGCCCCGTCCATGACGGCCTGGTTCACCAGCAGAAGGGGGGTCCCCAGGTCCAGCATGGCCGGGTAGGACTTCCCGTTCAGCTCCACGTCCAGGCTCAGCACTATGCCGTGAAGGACCCGGAGCCGCACCGGCTCGGAGAGCGCCACGCCTTCCCACGACACCTCCCGGCCCACGGGCGCCAGGACGAGTCGCCCGCCGGGCACGTCCACCAACATCTCGAAGCGGCTCAGCGTGTTGACGCCGACCATCCCGTCCAGGGTCCGGCCGCCGTTGGTCAAACGCTCGTCGGGGACGGTCTGGCTGCCCTCCATGGAGACGGACACGCCCCCCAGGGTCAGCGCCGGCGCGTCGCCCAGGCGGGCCGCCGTGGACTCGCTCAGGACCGTCACCGCCGTGCCCGTGCTCAGGACGAACCACAGCTCGCCGCCATCCGGTGCCAGCACCGGCACGATGGGCTTGCCGCCATGCACGGCCAGGGCAATCTCCACCGGCCCCGCCGGGCCCGCCTGCGCCGCCGCCGGGGCTCCCTCGACCACCCCGAGGAGCACGACGGCGGCAGCCACCGCCATCGTCTTCGTCACCGCCACAGTCTTCCTCACCGTCTTCGCCATCGTCTCCATCTCCGTGTCCGGGAACGGCCCTCTCGACCATTTCTCACAATGTGATGCACACAATGTGTGATTCAGTTGCCCGCGATGCGCAAGACGTGGAGATGTTGGAGGCGTTGGAGGCGTCGCTTTCCCGGGTTGCGGTCGGTTTGTAGTCTAGCAGCCATGACCGGCGAAATCCTCCTGACCCTCGCCATCACGGCGGGTGCCCTGGTCCTGTTCATCTGGAACCGGATCCGGGTGGACGTGGTGGGGATCATGGTCATGGCCGCGCTCATCGTCAGCGGCCTGCTGACCCCCGAAGAGGGGATCAGCGGATTCGCCAATGAGGCCATGCTCACCGTGGCCGCCATGTTCATCCTGTCGGCGGGGTTGATCCGCACCGGCGCGGTGGATCGCCTGGGGCGCGTGGTAGCGAGGCTGACGGGAAAGAGCGAGTTCCGTCTCATCGTCGTGAGCCTGGCCATCACCGTGCCCCTCAGCGCGTTCGTCAACAACACTCCGGTGGTGGTGGTGATGATCCCGCTGGTCATGGGGATCTGCCGATCCTCGGGCATCGCGCCTTCGCGCGTGTTCATGCCCATCTCCTTCGGAGGCCAGTTGGGGGGGACCCTCACCCTCATCGGCACCTCCACCAACCTCCTGGTGGCGGGGCTCGTGCTCGAGATGGGGATGGACCGGATCGGCATCTTCGACATCACGCCAGCGGCGCTGGTCCTCGCGGCCCTGGGCATCGCGTACCTCCTCACGGTGGGGCGTTGGCTCACCCCCCGACGG
>DASWKP010000162.1:0-5371 GCA_036396575.1 Longimicrobiales bacterium
GCTGTGCGCGAAGGACCGCCCCCTCGAGCTCCAGAAGATCGACTTCCCGACTCCCGACATCGCCGTCGCGATCAAGGGCGTGAGCAGGAACGACGAGGACAAGCTGGGGGAGGTGCTGCCCAAGCTCCACGAGGAGGATCCCACGTTCTCCGCGGAGTTCAACTCGGAGCTGGGCCAGACCATCGCCCGGGGTGTGGGCGAGCTGCATCTGGACATCCAGCTGGAGCGCATGAAGCGGAAGTACAATGTGCACGTCGAGACCGAACAGCCCAGGATCGCCTACCGGGAAACGCTGACGCGGGAGGCGTCGGGCCAGGGCCGCTACAAGAAACAGACCGGAGGTCGCGGCCAGTTCGGCGACTGTCACGTGAGGCTGAAGCCGCTGGGACGTGGCGACGGCTACGAGTTCGTGGACTCCATCAAAGGCGGCGTCATCCCCAACAAGTACATCCCGTCGGTGGACAAGGGCATTCGGGAGGCCTCGGTCAAGGGCATCCTGGCGGGCTTTCCCGTGGTCGATTTCGCGGCAGAGTGCTACGACGGCTCCTACCACTCGGTGGACTCGTCGGACATTGCCTTCCAGATCGCGGGCTCCATGGCGTTCAAGAAGGTCGCCAACGCCGCCGGACCCAAGCTCCTGGAGCCGATCATCGAGGTGGCCGTGACGACCCCCGACGAGTACACGGGCGACATCTTGGGGGACATCACCCAGCGCCGGGGGCGGGTCCTCGGCATGGAGCCCGGCGACGGGCACACGACGATCAAGGCCCAGGTACCCGAGGCGGAACTGTACAAATACGCCGCTTCCCTGCGTTCGATCACGCAGGGTCGGGGACACCACACGCGGCGCCTTCTGGGCTACGAGTACATGCCCGATCTGGACGCGCAGAAGGTGATCGAGGCTCGGGCCAAGGAGGCGGCGGAGGGTTGATCGGCCCCGACCCGGACCGGCCGACGGCGTCGAAGCGTTGCGCGACCCTCCCACGCGTGGACGAGGCGCCGCCGGCCCGGTAGTTTATCCCTCCGAACAGAAGCCAAAGACACCCTGGCCACCTCGAGCCCGGTGGGGCCCGGAGGTGTCGCAGACGTACCGGGAGGTCCGTTGTCTGGTCACAGCAAGTGGGCCCAGATCAAGCGCAAGAAAGCCGTCGTCGACGCCAAGCGCGGGGCCCAGTTCACGAAGCTGATCCGGGAGATCACGGTGGCGGCCCGGGAGGGCGGGGGAAAGCCCGACTTCAACCCCAGGCTGCGCCTGGCGGTCGACACCGCCAAGGCGGCCAACATGCCCGCCGACAACATCGACCGGGCCATCAAGAAGGGCACGGGCGAGCTCGAGGGGGTCAACTACGAGGAGATCGCGTACGAGGCCTACGGCCCCGGAGGCGTGGCCCTCTACATCGAGTGCGTCACGGATAACCAGAACCGCACCGTGGCCGAAGTCCGTCACCTGATCCACAAGCACGGCGGCAACCTCGGCACCGCGGGCTCGGTGGCGTGGCAGTTCGACCGCAAGGGCCGGGTCTACGTGAGCGCCGAGCGCTACCACGAGGACGCGGTTCTGGAGGCGGCGCTCGAGGCCGGGGCCGAAGACGTGGTCCGCGACGGGGACGAGTTCATCGTCACCACCGAGGTGGCGAGCTTCCACGAGGTCCAGGCGGGCATGCGGCGGGCTGGCGTCGAGCTGGAGGATGCGGAGCTTACGATGATCGCCCAGAACGCGGTGGCGGTGACCGGCAAGGACGCCGAGAAGCTCCTCAAGATCCTCGACCTCCTGGACGAGCACGACGACGTGCAGAAGGTCCACACAAACGGGGACATCGACGAGAGCGTCCTGGCCGAGGCGATGTGATCGTACTGGGCATCGACCCGGGCACCGCGGTCACCGGGTACGGTGTCGTGGCCCGGGGGGACGCTGGCGCGGTCTCCCTGGTGGAGTGCGGCGTCATCCGCACATCGCCTGGCCAGCCCCTGGCACGGCGTCTCCGGGAGATCCATGAGGGCGTCCTGGAGCTGCTGGACCGCCATCGGCCGGACGCGGTGTCCGTGGAGAACGTCTACCACGGCAGGAACGCCCGAACCGCGCTGGTTCTCGGCCACGCGCGGGGCGTGATCCTCCTCGCCGCCGCGCTGGAGGACATAACGCTGGCCGAGTACGCTTCGGCGGAGATCAAGAAGGCCGTGGTGGGGACCGGCCAGGCCACCAAGGACCAGGTGGCGTTCATGGTGCAGAAGAGGCTCCATCTGCAGAGTCCGCCCTCTCCCGCGGACGCGGCCGATGGGGTGGCGGCCGCGCTGTGCCACTGCACGGCGATGAGCTTCCGCCCGTGACGCGCGGGGGCGCGCGTCGGACGATGGGGCCCGTCGGGCGCGTGACTGGCGAGACGGCGGCGCGCCCGCCAGCTTCCACCCCCGGAACAGACGATCATCCGCCCGCTGGGACGCGACGACCTTGATCTCCAGACTCAGAGGGAGGCTCATCACCCGGGACATGGACCGGGTGGAGGTCGAGACAGCGGGTGGCGTCGTCTACGAGGTCGAGGTGCCACTGATGATCCTTCAGCGCCTGCCCTCGACCGGATCGGAGATCGAGCTGCGCACCCTCCAGGTCGTGCGTGAGGACTCGGTGACTCTGTACGGCTTCCTCGATGTCGGTGAGCGCGTGCTCTTCAAGCGGCTCATGACGGCGAAGGGCGTCGGGGCCAAGATGGCCGCGAGCCTGCTGTCGGTGTTCACGGCGCCGCGGCTGGTCCGGGCTCTGGTGGAGAAGGACGTGACGGCGCTCACGCAGGTGAGCGGCGTGGGCAAGAAGAAGGCGGAGCTCATCGCGCTGGAGCTGTCTGACCGGGTGACCGACCTGGCCGTCGGGGTGGAGGACGCCCCCGACTCGCCGCGCGTGCGGATGGCGCGCGCGGCGGTCCAGGCGCTGGTGTCGCTGGGCTACACCTTCCCCAAGGCGGACGAGGCCGTGGGCGCCGCCCTCGAAGGCCCCGAGCCCACCTCCACCGAGGAGCTGGTGCGCCGGGCTCTGAAGGGAGCGTGACGTGGCCAAGCGTACGGAGATCACCACACCGGAGGCTCTGGCCGAGGATCAGGTCGTCGAGCCGAGCCTGCGGCCGCAGCGGCTCGCGGAGTTCATCGGCCAGGAGAAGGTGCGGGAGACGCTGTCCATCGCCATCGAGGCGGCCATCGGCCGTCGGGATCCGCTGGATCACATCCTCTTCCACGGCCCGCCCGGCCTCGGCAAGACGACGCTGGCCTCCCTCCTGGCCCGGGAGATGGGCGTCAACTTCAAAAGCACGTCGGGTCCGGTCCTGGAGAAGCCCGCCGATCTGGTTGGGCACCTGACGAACCAGCGGGAAGGGGACATCCTCTTCATCGACGAGATCCATCGCCTGCGGCCCATCATCGAGGAGTTCCTCTATCCAGCGATGGAGGACTGGCACGTGGACATCCGTCTCTCGGACGGGCCTCGCGCCGAGACGATGACGATGAAGATCGAACCGTTCACGCTGGTGGGGGCCACCACGCGCTTCGGCCTGCTGACGGCGCCCATGCGAGCCCGCTTCGGCATGGTTCAGCGCCTCAACTTCTATCCCCCGGAGGATCTGCGCACGATCGTGCGCCGGTCCGCCGAGATCCTGGGCGTGGAGACCAGCGAGGAGGGTGCCACCATCCTGGCCCGCCGTGCCCGGGGCACGCCCCGGGTGGCCAATCGACTGCTCAGGCGGGTGAGGGATTACGCACAGGTCCGGGCTCAGGGCGTCATCGACGCCAGGGTGGCCGAGGACGCCCTCGCCATGCTGGACGTCGACGAGTACGGCCTCGACGAGATGGATGCCCGGGTCATAAAGACCCTCATCGAGAAGTTCGAGGGCGGCCCGGTGGGACTGAACTCCCTTGCCGTGTCCCTGGGGGAGGACCCCATGACGCTCGAGGAGGTCTACGAGCCCTTCCTCATCCAGGAGGGCTTTCTCATGCGCACGCCCCGGGGGAGGCAGGCCACGGTCCGCGCCTATCGCCGCTTCGGCTACGCGCCGCCGTCCACGGGTGCTCCGAGCACGCAGGGATCGTTCTTCCCCGAGGAGAAGTGAGGCCGCCGGAGTCGACGCCCGGCCAGCGGGCCGCGGACTACGAGTACGACCTCCCCCCTGACCGCGTCGCCCGGTACCCGTGCGAGCGTCGGGACGGTAGCCGCCTGCTGGTGGTTCCGCGCGCGCCGGCCCCCGTCGAACACCACACGTTCCGGCACGTCCTGGATCTGATGCGGGCGGGCGACGTGATGGTCGTGAACGAGAGTCGCGTGCTGCCCGCCCGCCTCCTGGGTCGCAAGCCGACCGGCGCGCCGTCCGAGATCCTCCTTCTGCGGCCCTGGGTGGGGGATGGACCTGCGGACGTGAACGCGCTCGGGACCGCCTTCCTATGGGAAGCCCTCGTGCGCCCGGGTGGGAAGCTCAAGCCCGGGCGGACGGTCGTGGTGGCCGAGGACCTCCGGGTGGACATCCTGGACTCCGTCCCCGGGGGTGGTCGACTCGTGCGCCTGGTCACGTCCCTGTCGCCTCTGGAAGCCCTCCAGCGCTACGGGCACGTGCCCCTCCCTCCCTATATCGACCGGGAGGACGAGGCTCTGGATCGGGAGCGTTACCAGACGGTGTACGCCCGGGTGCCCGGGTCGGTCGCGGCGCCCACGGCGGGGCTTCACTTCACCGAGGAGCTCCTGGCGGAGGCGCGGGCGCGGGGCGTCGCCGTCACGGCGGTGACCCTCCACGTGGGGATGGGCACGTTCCGGCCCGTGGACGCCGAAGATCTATCGGGGCACGAGATGCACGCCGAACACTACACGGTGCCCGCTGGCGCCGCGGCGGCCGTGGCGGGAGCCCGGGAGGCCGGGGGGCGGGTGTGGGCGGTGGGTACCACGGTGGTCCGAACCCTGGAGGCCGTGGCGCGGGCGGGTGGACCCCTCCGGGCGGCGACCGGCTCCACCCGGCTCTTCATCCGCCCCCCCTTCGACTTCCGGGTGGTGGACGGCCTCATCACGAACTTCCATCTTCCCCGTTCCACGCTTCTCATGCTCGTGGCGGCCTTCGCCGGCTACGAGCGCACAATGGCGGCCTACCGGGAGGCCGTGGACCGTGGCTATCGTTTCTATTCCTATGGGGATGCCATGGCTCTCGTGCGCGGACAGGAGGCCGGTCGAAGCCGGACCGGTGTGTAAGATGGGAGATGGAAAGGGAGTAAGAAGAGCAGGCCGGACGGGTCCGGTTTTGAAGCGTTGATGAAGGAGTCCCCGATGCATGTTCGTCCTGCGGGTCGCGGCCGATCGACCGTGCCGTTGGCGCGCCGCGCTCCGCACGCGCTCCGGCGCGCCATGGGG
>DASWKP010000163.1:0-2079 GCA_036396575.1 Longimicrobiales bacterium
GATCCTTGCCAACCAGTTCTACAACGAGGCGAACCCCGAAGCCCACTACCGGACCACCGGGCCTGAGCTGTGGACCCAGTCCGACGGAAGGATCACGCACTTTCTGGCTGGCGCGGGTACCGGCGGGACGATCACCGGCACGGGACGTTACCTGAAGGAGATGAACGAGGCGGTGCGGATCGTGGGAGTGGACCCGGTGGGCTCGGTGCTGGCGACCGTCTTCAACACCGGGCAGATGCCCGAGGGGCAGCCGTACATGGTGGAGGGCCTGGGCAACGACAAGGTCCCCGGGACCCTGGACCTGGACGTGGTGGACGCCTACGTGACCGTGACCGACGGTGACGCCTTTCGGATGGCACGCCGCCTCACGCGGGAGGAAGGGTTGTTCGTGGGCGGGTCCTCGGGCCTCATCACCCACGCCGCCGTGGAGCTGGCCCGGGAGTTGGACGACCCCGACGCATTCGTGGTCACGACCCTGGCGGACTGGGGAGAGCACTACCTGACCAAGTGCTTTGACGACGAGTGGATGAGGGAGAACGGCTTTCTTGAGCGCAAGCGGCGGCACTCGGTGGGGGAGCTGGCCCGCTCCAAGCCCGAGGCGGCACCGCTCCTCATCTCCGTGGGCCCGAATACGTCGGTTCGCATGGCTCTGAGCAGCATCACGACCCACGACGTGTCCCAGGTGCCCGTGCTCAAGGACGGTGAGTGCGTGGGCTCGGTGATCGAGACCGACCTCATGGCCCGCGTCATCGAGGACCCCGGCCTCCTGGAGCGGCCCGTGGAGACCGTCATGGGCCCGCCGTTTCCCGTGGTCGACGCCCATGTGGACGCCGAGGAGGTGACGCGCCTCCTGGCCCGGGAGAACGCGGCTTGCCTGGTGCGTGACGGCGGCGAGCTGGCCGGAATCGTCACCCGCTACGACGTGGTGAGGACGCTCACGCAGGGTGGGTTGTGAAGATCGCCGTTCTCATGGGAGGGATCTCCGACGAGCGGGACGTGTCCCTGGCGTCGGGGGTGCAGGTGGCGCGGGCGCTCCGGGAGGCGGGCCACGAGGTGGTGGCCTTCGACACGGCTCGCGGTGCCCTGACCCGGGAGGAGGAGGTCCACCTGCTGGAGTCCGGCGTGGGGCGGCTGCCCGCCGCCGCGCCGGGCCAGGATCTGCTCGCCTCCGGGGACACCACCGCGCTCACCCGGGATCCATCCGTGGGCGAGGCGGACGTCTTCTTTCTGGCGCTCCACGGGGGGAAGGGGGAGGATGGCACGCTCCAGGCCCTGCTGGACGTGGTCGGGCGGCCGTACACGGGGAGCGGCATGCTCGGGTGCGCCCTGGCCATGGACAAGGACGTCAGCAAGCGGCTCATGCGCGACGCGGGCATTCCCACGCCGGACTGGCTGACGGGGGATCCGCTCCCGGACGAGGTGGAGGAGACCCTCGGGTTTCCGGTCGTCGTCAAGGCCGCCAGCGGAGGCTCCTCCCTGAGGCTCCTGCTGGCGCACGACCGCAAGGAGCTGGACCTGGCCCGCGAGGAGGCCCGTACGTTCCGGGACCTGGTCATCTGGGAGCGCTACGTCCCGGGCCGGGAGTTCACCGTGGCGGTACTGGGCGGCGAGGCGCTCCCGGTGGGCGAGATCATCCCCGACCACGAGATGTTCGACTACGAGTGCAAGTACCAGCCCGGCATGGCCCGGGAGATCTTCCCTGCGGACCTGCGCGAGCGCCAGGCGCTCCGCTTGCAAGACCTCGCCGTGGACGTTCACCGAGTGCTGCGACTGGGCGACTTCTCCCGCGTGGACTTCGTGGTGGATCCCCGGGGGCGGCCCTGGTGCCTCGAGGCCAACGGCCTGCCGGGCATGACCGCCAACAGCCTGGTTCCCAAGGCGGCACAGGCGGCCGGCATCTCCTTTCCGGAGCTGTGCGACCGCATCGCGACCCTCGCCCTGACTCGGGCCGGAGGGGGCGGATAGGGGGAGGTCGGGGCCTGCGCCCGCCCGGAACCTGGACCTCGGAAGGGGGGTTTGATCGGTACCATGGCCTACCATCAGCGCGCGTACGGTAGCTTCGGCTTCGGCTACGGGCTC
>DASWKP010000164.1:0-2367 GCA_036396575.1 Longimicrobiales bacterium
TGTACTGGAAGGCGTCCGTGAGGTAGAACTCGCCCGAAGGCCCGGGATCACCGCCGACCGTGTGGTGGATGCCCTCGAAGAGAAGGGCGTGGTCCCGGATGTAGTACAGGCCGATGTTGGCCAGCCGGGAGATCGGCTCCCTGGGTTTCTCCACGATGCGCGCCATGGTGCCGTCGTCGCGCGTGACGATGACGCCAAAGCGCTGGTAGTCCTCGACCTCCTTGGCCCAGATGACGCCGCCGTAGTCGGGAGGGAGTGTCTTCACCACCGAGAGGTCCGCGTCGAACAGGGTGTCCACAAACACGATGAGGAGCTCCTCGTCCGCCCAGGGCTCGGCGAGTTTCACCGCCCCGGCGGTGCCATCCTGGACCTCCTGGACCACGTAGTGCGCCCGGATCGCCGGGTACTCCGCGGCGACGTAGGCCTGGATCACGTCCTGGAGATAGCCCACGATGAAGACGATCTCTCCGACGCCCAACTCCACCAGATCGTCCAGGATGTAGCTCATGACCGGCCGCCCGCCGACCTTCACGAGGGGCTTCGGAGTAAGATGCGTGAGAGGACGCAGGCGGGTGCCCTTGCCCGCCAGGGGGATGATGGCCTTCATCGGCTCGTGGTCGGTGGAGTGATCGGCGAAGGGGCGGCGAAGAATACCGGTGGGTCGGGGGGGTGGTAAAGCCCTGGATACTGGCTCCTGGGTACTGGCTCCTCGCTGGCGGGGGGTGGCCAACGAACGGATGGCGCAAACATCACACCGCACGCGGCGCTTCCGCGGCGATGCCGCATTCACCGCCATATGTGGCGGTCGATGCGCCACGAGCCGAAAGCCCTTCGGCGGCCGTGTGATGTACACCGCCAGAAATGGCGGTCGATCTTGCACGGTGCTGTTTCGCTTGCACGCCATGTGATGTTTGCGCCCCACCCCGCGGGTGTGGGCGGCCGTCCACTCTCCCGCGGTCCTCGGACGATGCCCCGCGAAGCTTGCTCCCAATCAGCCCACTCGAGGCGGCGAGGAGGCTAGATTAATGTGTGACGACGCACACGGGCGCCGCCGGTCGGGGCGCCGAGATCCCGGAGGAAACCCATGAAGACGAGACCCATCACCAGCCTGATCGCGGCCATGGCGCTCATGGCGTGCTCCCCGGCCCTTGGCCAGACGCGGGCGGCCGAAGCAACGCCTCGGCGACCCGCCTCACCCGCCACGACGGCGCGGCAAGCTGCCGCGGCACAGGTCCAGGAGAGCTTCATCGAGGTGACGGGTTCCGCCCAGCGGGACGTGCCCGCGGACCGGGCGACCATCCTGTTCGCGGTCGAGACGGAGGCGACCACGGCCGGGGACGCGGTCGTCGAGAACGCCACGCTCATGGACGCCGTCATCGAGGGCCTGCGTCGGGTGGGCGCCCCAGGGTTCTCCCTGGAGACGTCGGGCTTCGACCTCCAGCCGCGCTATGGGCGTGCCGAGCCCCAGAACCCGGCGGACCGGAGGATCATCGGATACCGGGCGGCCAACAACGTCAGCGTCACGGTCGACGACGTCGACGCTGTGGGGGATCTCATCGACGCCGCGGTGGGCGCGGGCGCGAATCGGGTGGCTGGGCTGTCGTTCCAGGCACGGGACACGGAGGGCGTGCGCCTGGAGGTGCTCCAGGAGGCCGTCGAGGCCGCGCGGCTCCAGGCGCATGCCATGGCCACCGCCCTCGGGCTTCCGCTGGGGGCTCCGATCGAGGTGCGCGGAGGGGCCCAGCGGCCAGGACCGCGGCCGATAGCGTTCGCCGCCATGCGCGCCGAGAGCATGGCGGCAGTGTCGACTCCGGTGGAGGCCGGCGACCAGACGGTCACCGCCTCGGTGACCATCAAGTTTCGCCTGGGAGGCGGAGAGCGCCCGTGAAGGGGTTCCGTCGCCTGATGCGACGGTGGCTCCATGAGCACGGGGCGGCCACGGACCCGAGCTCGCCCGATACGGCGCTGCTCGGCCGGACCTACGCCATCCCCTTCGACCGTGTGTGGGAAGCCGCTCTGGGCCTGGCCTCCCGTCGGCAGTGGAAGGTGATCGAGGCCGACGACCGGGAGGGGCGCATCGTGGCCGAAGCGCGCAACATCTGGTTCCGCGCCGACGACGACGTGCGCATCCGCGTGCGACTGGACGCGAACGCCCAGACGCGCATCGACATGGAGTCCACAACCCGGAACCGGGCCGGGGACCTCGGCGTGAACCGGCGCCGGGTGCGACGCTTCATGAAGAGGCTCGACGGCCGAGTCGGCGCCACGCCCACGCTGATCCTCGACGGCACGATGTCCGAAGAGATCACCGCGGCCTCCGTGGCAAGAGGCAGCTAGTGTCCTGTCCCAGAAGTTCGGTGAGCACCG
>DASWKP010000165.1:0-2399 GCA_036396575.1 Longimicrobiales bacterium
GCGGGCCCACGCCACGAGGGCCCAGGGGGATGGCACGCCCCCACCGGGTGTGCCCGCCGGAGCGCCACCGCGACGTGGCCCGGCGGACCTCGGACCCGACGACCTTCCGGGCGCGAACGGCACCCTCGCCCTGGTCCTGGACGTGCCGGCTGCCACCCGGCTCTTCCCGGAGGTGGCTGCCAGGCTGCCCCCGGGCCACATCGCCGACCTCCTGGCGACGACGCGCCTGGTGGGCATGGAGTGCCCCGGCCTCCACTCCGTCTACTCGGAGCTGGACCTGACATTCGGTGCCGGCGATGCGGCGGGCGATCCCGACCCGCCAGAGCTCGCGTGGGAGGTGACGCGCTTCGATGCCCGGGTCTCGCTGGTGCTCCTGTCCGTTCGCGGGGTGGCGGCGTCGGGCACCCTCAAGGCTTTCCTGCGCCCGGCGCCTCGATCCCAGCCGACCTTCGCGGAGCTCCGGGCCAGGGTGGCCCCGGACGCCTTCGCCGGGGAACGGGCGCTGGTGGTGGGGGGCTCGCGGGGCCTCGGCGAGGTCGCGGCCAAGGTCCTGGCCGCCGGAGGCGCCGACGTCCGCGTCACGTACGTCACCGGGCAGGAGGACGCCCGGCGGGTGGCGGACCAGATCCGGGAGGGCGGCGGAGCGGCGGACGCCCTGTCCCTGGACGCGCTGGATCCCGCGCCCGCCCTGGAGCGGCTTCGAGCCGGCGGGTGGGCGCCCACCCACCTGTCCTACTTCGCGACGCCGTTCATCGGGGGAGGGGTGCGGGGGGGCTTCGACATGGGTCGCTTCCGCCGCTTCTGCGACTTCTACGTGGAGGGTCTCCAGCGGGTCGTGACTCCTCTACTGGACGGGGGGCTGACCCGCCTCTTCTACCCGTCCTCCGTCTTCGCCGAGGATCCGCCGGTGGACATGGGCGAATACGCTGCCGCCAAACGGGCGGGCGAAGGGCTGTGCGCCATGTTGTCCCGGGCCCATCCGGCGTTGCGGGTGCACGCGCCTCGCCTCCCGCGCCTGCCCACGGACCAGACCGTCAGCCTCCTGCCCCGGAAGGACCCGGACCCGGTCGACGTCGTGCTGGAGCACCTGGAGGTCCTGGCCGGGATGTGAGCCGAAGCCCGGCTCATCGGGCCACCTACCGGCTTGCCAGGATTCGTAGCGGCAGGAGCTTGCTTCCCCAGTGCATGACCAACGTCGCCTCGTGGCCCTCCACCTCCGGGAAGTACCAGACCAGCGTCTCCATGTGGCCGCCCTCCACCGTCGCCACGGGCGTCCTCACCACCTCGGTCCCGAATGGGAAGTACGTGTGATGGGTGTCCCACTCGGAGACGAGGATGACGTCCCATGCCTCCTCCTCACGAGGAATGGTCCACACCCCGTAGCGGCCGGCGGGCACGGCGTGGCCCTCCACCGTCACGTCTTCGGAAAAGTCGATCCACGTGGCGCGGTTGGCGCCGGGCGTCCACAACGCCTCGTAGTCGATGAGCCCTTCGTCACCCCACAGGGCCCTCCCCCGGGCGACGGGGCGGTCGTATTCCAGAGCGACGACCGTGGAGGCCACGGTCTGGGACACCGCGCCGTGTTGGCTGGGCCTGACCTGCCCGTTGACGGGGGCGGCGCCCAGGGTAGCCAGAAGAAGGACGAGTGGCGCGTTGCGTGGCATGGCCGGGTTCCGGTTCGGGCTCGACAGGTCGGGGCTTCGCTCGCCTGGTTGAATCCCGAAAGCGGGGACGGCGTTCCCGCCGACCTACCCGGACGAGGTGGCGAGCCCGCCCACCGCCCGCCTCACGCGCATCGGTCGCTCGCCCCGGGCTTGACCCGAACGCCCTGGTGGCCCTACAGGTCAGACGCACGACCGCCCCCCCCCCGACAATCGCTGGACCCACACCGGTGCGCTTCGGCGCGGGAGGACCCTCATGGCGGTAGCGCGTTCGTGCAATCCCGGGAACGGCGCGGTGGACCTGGCCGTCTCGGCCGGTGAATACCTCGAGTACACCGTGCCGTCGGCGGACGCCAACGTGCGGTTCGCGTTGGCCGAGTCGGGGGGAGGCTCCCTCTTCGACAACACCACGTGCCCGCCGCCGTGCGCCTTCCGCTGGCCCGCCCAGGGGACCGCAATTGGGGCGGGCGAGGCGCGCCACACCCTGTCCATGCAGTTCTTCGGGGATGAACGGCTGGCCTACCGGGTGGTTCGACGCTCGGCCGTCGGCTCGGTGCTCGAGGTGGTGAAGGACTGCGCCTTCGAGAACACGGGAGGCCCGGACGAGTACTTCGAGCCCCTGCGGGTGTTCGTATCATGAGGGGGCGGGGAAGGGTCCGGAGCGGTGAATGCCCCGGCGCACGCCGCCTGCGCTCGAGTCCGCGGCGGGCCAGACGCCAGGCCACGGGGCGCCCGGGC
>DASWKP010000166.1:0-3221 GCA_036396575.1 Longimicrobiales bacterium
CTGCGGCCGCTGTCCGGCGTCACGGACCCGGGCACGCTCGTGACCGTTCAGCAGAGAGAGCCCGGAGGGGACGACACGGGCGTCAGCTACCGGACCCTCTCGGATCTGGACGAGGCGGTCTCCGGAATCGAGTTGGCCGCCTGGAAGGTCAACGTGCTCTTCCTGGCGAGTGAAGCGATCGAGCCCGTGCCGGTGCGGGCCGCCACGGTCACCGGGCGCTACTTCCCTCTCCTTGGCGTGAAGTCCGCGGCGGGGCGCCTGTTTGGAGAGGACGCGATGATGCCTGGAGCCGACGGGCGTATCGTCGTCCTGAGCGAGACGTTCTGGCGAGCACGCCTCGGGGCCGATCCGGGCGCCGTGGGAAGCACCCTACGCTTGAACGGCGCCCCGTTCACCGTGGTCGGCGTTACGGAAAGGGGCTTCGTCGGCACCGACCGAACGGACCGGCTCGACCTCTGGGTGCCCGCCACTGCCCAGGCGGTCCTGGACCACCTGCCCGCAGGGCAGGACCCCCTCCCGGACCGGAGCCTGCGCTTCCTCATGAACGCCTTCGGACGCCTGGACACGGACGTGACAGCCGAGCAGGCCCAGGACCGCATGCGCGCGGCAATGGCCCGCCTCGTCGAGGCCTACCCACGGGAGATGGAGATCCATCGATTCTACCGCCCATCGGTATTCGAAGGGCTGGGGTGGCCGGTCTATCTGCGGGACGCCTCCCGAAGCACGGTGGTCGTGATGGGTGGCGCCGTGGCTCTGGTGCTCCTCATCGCCTGCGCCAACGTGGCGAACCTGCTTCTCTTCCGGAGTCTGGGCCGCACCGGAGAGAGCGCGGTGCGACGGGCCATCGGCGCCTCCCGGGCGCGATTGGTGGCGCAGCACCTGGTAGAGAGCCTCCTCCTGGCGGTGCCGGCGGCACTCCTGGGCACGATCCTGGCCTGGCTGGGCTCGTTGGCCATCTTCCGGGCCGGAAGCCTGGGAGGGCTGGCGGCCTTCGAGCCACCCCTGGACCTCCGCACCCTGGTCTTCGCCACCACGGTCGCCCTGGGTACCGCCGTGCTGTTCGGGCTGGCCCCGGCCATCCAGGCCGCCCGGGAGGGCGTTCTGGCCTCCCTCCGGGGCGGAGCCCGAACGGCGACTGCCCGATGGGCCCTGGCTCGGGCCGGCCTGACCATCACCCAGCTTGCCCTGTCCGTGTCCCTGGTCGCGGGCGCCTTGCTGCTGGTCCGCACCCTCGAGAACCTCCAGCGAGTGGAGGTCGGGTACGACCCCGCCGGGGTCTATGTGGCCCAGGTAAACCCCCTGCCCAGGGGATACGATCGCGCCGCGGGCCGCGCACTCATCGAGGACGTGGCCGCTCGTCTCCAGGAGGCACCCGGAATCGCGGGCGTCGCCCTCTCCTACGGCAACCCCACCTGGGGAGGCATCGGTTACGGCGTCCGGGACCCCGAGGGGACGGCGGCGCCCGTTGACGCGGAGCTGGTCTGGGTCGGGGCGGGCTACTTCGGGACGCTGGACATCCCCCTCCTGGCCGGCCGCGCCTTCCACTCCACGGAGACCGTCACGGGCGTGACGCCCGAGGTGGTCGTGGTGAGTGAAGGAGTGGCCCGGCGGCTCTTCGGTACCCTGAACGTGGTGGGGCGGGAGGTCTCGGTCCCAGGATTCGGGTCCTCCCCGGACCGTGCCCGGATCATCGGCGTGGTGGGCGACATCGTCGGCGATCCGCGCAGGGGGCCGGCCGCCACGGTGTACCAGCCCTACCAGATCGCCTTCGGCTCGGCCCTCTCGGTCATCGCGCGAGCGGGCGGCGCGGACGGAGGCGACGGCCCGCGCGCCCTGGAGCAGCTCCGCTCGACCCTCGCGGCCCTCGACCCGGATCTTCCCCTCCAGGGAGAGGGCTCTCTGGAGGAGATGCTGTCCGCCGGCCTGGCACAGGAGCGGACCTTCGCCCGGCTCCTGACGCTTCTGGCGTCTCTGGCCGCCCTCCTGGCGGGCGTCGGTATCTACGCGTCCACCGCCAACGCCGTGCTCCAGCGCCGCCGGGAGATCGGGGTGCGGATCGCCCTGGGCGCCGGCCCCCGCCAGGTGGTGCGCCGGGTGACGGCGGGTGCCGTGGCCCTCGGCATCGTGGGTGTGGCCCTGGGAATCGCGGGGGCCCTCGTCCTGGGCCGGCTCCTCGAAGCCCGGCTGTTCGGCGTGGAGGCTCTGGACCCGTGGGTTCACGTCCTGACGGGACTCCTGGCGCTGGCCCTGGTGGCGGTGGCCAGTCTCCTTCCGTTGCGCACGGCCCTCGCAATCCAGCCCGTGGAGGTGCTCCGGACGGAATGAGCCGCTCCCGGTGGCCTCCTCTACGTCCGGCCCTTGTCGGAATGAGCCGCTCCCGGTGGCCTCCTTTGCGTCCGGCCCTTGTCGGAATGAGCCGCTCCCGGTGGCCTCCTTTCCGTCCGGCCCTTGTCGGACATATGCTAATTCATATATTCATATAAGCCCGCGCGGTGGCACCGTCCCCGCGCCCCGAAACGAACACTGCTCCGGGACGACCGGGAGACAACGAAAAGGACATCGGACATGGCTGAATCCACGCTGGTGATCGAGCTCACCGACGAGAATTTCGAGGACGAGGTGGAGAACGGCGAAGGCTTCACCGTGGTGGACTTCTGGGCCCCCTGGTGCGGCCCGTGCCGCCTGGTGGGTCCCATCATCGAACAGCTCGCCGAGGAGTACGCCGGAGACGTGCGCTTCGCCAAGCTCAACGTGGACGAGGCGCCGGCCATCTCCCAGACCTTCGGCATCCGCTCCATCCCCACCATCGGCTTCTTCCGGGACGGCGTGGCGGTGGGCGGCGTGGTGGGGGCGTACCCCAAGGACGCGCTGAAGGAGGCCATCGAGAAGGCGCGAACGGAGTCGGGGCCAGCGGTGGCTTGAGGCCGGTGGGGGTCCGAATCGGACGGGACGTCACCCCGCCAGAAGTCGGATGCCTTCCAGGCCCGGGAAATCCCTTGTGCGTGCGATAATCGCGGCGAACGCAGCCGCCGCCCGTCAGGAAGCCGTTCTGGCTGCGAAGAGTGCGATGAATCGCGGTGAATCGCAGCCACCGTGCGCCGGGCAGTCGTTTTGGCTGCGGAGAGTGCGATGAATCGCTGTGAACGCAGCCACCGTACACCGCGCAGCCGCGCCGGCTGCGGAACGTGCGATAATCGCGGCCAACGCAGCCACCGTCCGCC
>DASWKP010000167.1:0-2846 GCA_036396575.1 Longimicrobiales bacterium
GCAGCCCACAGCCACCCCAGCCACCACGGCCAGGCCCACCCCCCGGGCGACGCGGACCACCAGGGCGGATGTCGGCGCTCCGAGGGCCGCCCGGACCCCAAGGTCCCGGGTGAGCCGGGCCACGTGCGCCGACACCACCCCGTAGATGCCCGAGGCCATGATGAGCAACGCGGAGAGGGCGAAGAGGCCCGCCAGGAGGGTGACCCAGCGCTGTCGGCTCGTGGAGTCCGCCACCCGTCCGTTGAGGGGCGCGACGCCGTACACGGGCTGCTCCGCGTCCAGAGCCGCCACCGTCCGCCTGATCCCGGGCACCAGCTCCATGGGATCCCGGTCCGTCCGGGCCACCAGGTAGCCCCAATTCATGGGATAGGCCTCGTAGCCCAGGTAGATCACCGGCTCCGGGGGCTCGGTGAGGTCGGCATGGCGCACGTCGCCCACCACTCCCACGATCTCGAATCCGTCGGGAGAGTCGGGGTCCAGGCGGGCAGTGAGCCCAACGGGCGACCGCCTCAGTCTGCGGGCCAACGCCTCGGAGACCACAGCCTCGCGGGCGTTGCTCTCCAATGGGTGGGAGAACGCGTACCGCCCCTCCACCAAGGGGATCTCCAGGGCCTCGAAGTAGCCGCCGGCCACGGTGCGGAAGCTCGCCTCAACGGGGGTGTGGCCGCCCGCCTGGTCCGAGACCTCCACCGGGAGGCCGATGTCGGTGCCGCTGAACGGGAGAGCCAGCGTGACCCCCGCGCGCCGCACGCCTTCGAGGCCTTCCACCTCATCGCTCAGGCGATGGTAGAACGCCGCGATGGCCTCGCTGCTCCCGTACCGGTCGCCTGAGAGGGAGAGGCGCATGGTGATGACGCCCTCCGAACGGAAGCCCGGATCGTGGGACAGGACGTCCAGGAGGGACCGGGTGACCGAGGCGGCGCCCACGGCCAGGACCAACGAAAGGGCCACCTGCCCCGCCAACAGGACGTGCTGGAGCTGGCGGTCCCAGCCCGAGGGCGTCGCCCAGCGCGCCTCGGCCCGTCGGGCCCTCCCGGCCGCCCGGGTAGCCAGGACCGCCGGCACTACGGACACCACGGCGCCCGTGGCCACGGAGGAGGTGAGGCAAAAGCCCAGGACCCCCATGCCGATCTCCATCTCACCGGGGCCCCCCAGGCCGAGGCTGGCCGCTGCGGGCAGCAACGCCAGCAGCGCATAGGAGAGGCCCAGCCCAGCCGCGCCGCCCAGCATCCCCAGCACGACACCCTCCGCCAGCGCACCCCGGGCGAGCCGGCCGCGGCTGGCCCCCAGAGCGACCCGCACCTGCATCTCCGGACCACGCCCCACAGACCTCGCCAGGATGATGCCTGCCGCGTTGGTCAGGCCCAGCGCCAGAAGGATGGCGGCCGCAGCCTGGAGCAGGATCAGTACCCGGTCGGAGTTCCCCGTGACGGCCTCGTGGAGGCGGACCACGGCCACCTCCGGCGCCTCTCCGGGTCGGGCGTCGTCGAGGATGCCCTGCAACCCCCTGCCCGCCGTTGCCGGGGTGACGCCCTGGGCCAGCCGCCCCAGGGCGCGGTAGATCCGCCGGGTGGAGGAGGGTTCGGTGAACGACGGGTCCAACTCCGCCGGCATCACCACGTCGATGCGGTCCGGGAACCAGAACGACTCGGGTAGCACTCCCACCACGGTAAGGCTCACACCGTCCAGCGTGAGCGTCGTGCCCAGCATACCGGGGTCGGCGCCGCTGAGCCGCGTCCACAGGCCATGGGACAGGACGATGCCGCCCCCGCCGCTGGGGGCGGCGCTGCGCCTCTCGATCCCGCTCCCCAGGATGGGCCGGACGCCGAGCACGTCGAACCAATCCCCCGTGGCGTACATGCCATCGAGGCGCTCCGGAACGGGCAGCCCCGTCAGGTTGAAGTTCCCGGGCCGGTAGGCCGCGACCTGCGCCAGGCCGCCGCCTTCCTGTCGGAGCGCCTGCAGGTCCGGCACGGTCATGCGACCGAGATCCCCGTCACCGGCTTCGCCGATCAGCACCAGGCGGTCCGGCTCCGCGAACGGGTAACCCGGGAACAGGACGGACTGTAGAGCCGAGAACACTGCGGTGCTCGACCCGATCCCGACGCCCAGGACCGCCACGACCATCGCCGTCGCGCCAGGCGTCCGCAGGCCGCTGCGGAGCGCCTGCGCCAGATCCCTCACGAACCCCTCCATCATCCCCTCCTTGTCTGGATTGTCGCCGCGTCCGTTCCCGCGCCCAGTGCGCCAGCCGCCGACGAGGCGGGTGGCGCACAGGCCCGCCGCCTGGCGCCAGTACCACACCCGGGCCGCTGGCTCTCCGTCCCTCCGGGCCTTCCGGGCGAAGTCCTCGTGTAGGTCGCCCAGGATGGCCCGCCCCTTGGGCCCCGAGGGAAGCAGCCTACGCAGCAGCTGCTCGGCCAACCGAGGGGGCGGGCCCACCATTCCTCAGGTGTTCAGGATCGGATCGAGGCCATCCAGGAAGCTCCGGAACACCAGCGTGGCCTGGCGCGCCGCGCCGATGCCCTCCTCGGTCACCAGGAGCCGCCGCATGGGATGACCTCCCCGCGCCGGAGTGGCGCTGGGCTCCATTTCCCATTCCAGCAGGCCCTTCTCCTCGAGCCGGTCGAGCGTGCGGTAGAGGGCGCCGCGCGCTACCGACCGGCCCGTCCGCTCCTCGATGGCTTCTCGGACCCGATTGGCGTACGGCTCGTCGCTCTGGCGCAGCAGGGCGAGGAGAACGAGGAGCTCGAACTCGCCGAGCTTGGCCATGCGTCGTCCCGGATGCGAGGTATCGAATGTAGACTACGCGTAGTATGAAAAGTAGACTACGACGTGTCAAGACC
>DASWKP010000168.1:0-5393 GCA_036396575.1 Longimicrobiales bacterium
TCGTCGGCGGCTTCTTCGGGGGCGACACACGGACCTCCGGCCTCCAGATCGCATCTTGAAGAGCCCGCTGATCGCCCGAACTGGCGACGAGCGCCTTCAGAAAGTGATGAAGTGAGATCAGTCTGGGCGTGAACTGGCTACCAACGGGGATGCGGCTTTCCTTTTCTGCCGGCATGCGATTCTCTGGTGTCCGGAGTCTGGCTCGTGGTTGGCGGTCTGGTCGAGGGAATCTGTCAGCTGGTTTGACCTTTGCCAAACCCCGAGCCCACGTCACTCCCGGGACTTCGCCCGGCAAACGGAGCGCCCTCGGCGCAGCGGAATCGTGCCTTGCGGGCATGGTCAGGCCCAGCAGGCAGGAGATGGAGGCGTTGGAGTACGCACCGCCGCTGCTTGCGGAGATTCCCCCAAGGCAGCCTGCAATGGAGACTGCCGCGAACTGGCCGGTGTCTGTGTCGGCGGAGCGGGTGCCCATGCTCGTGGCCGACATCTCCCTGGATGCCGCCCACCGTGACTACCCACTGCGGTGCGCTGTCGGCAAGCGAGACTCCCCTGCGCCAGCGGATATAGTAAGGAGCCTCCATGAGCGAGCTACGCGGCCTCCTCGCCATCACGGACCGAGGGTGGTACGACTTCCTGCGGGTACTCCCGGCTGCCGGCGTGGCTCGCATGGGAGACGTTCGGCCGGGGGAACGGGTGTGTGTCCTTCTACGAGCGCTCGACCCATTGACAAGACCCTACCCCCACAGAACCCCGACCACGTATACCGCGTATCCGAGGGTCAACAGCGCCCCGACCACCCTCCCGATCCTGAGTCTCAGCCACACGAACAGGGTCAGCACCGAGGCCGCGGCTAGCATGACGGGCAGGTCCAGCGTGATGAAACCCGCGGGCACCACGATCGGCACGGGGCTCGCCAGGGCCGACACCCCCATGATGAACACGATGTTGAAGATGTTGCTGCCGACGATGGTGCCCAGGACCATCTCGGTCTGTTGCCGGTAGGCCGCCACGACGGTCGTGGCCAGTTCTGGCAGCGACGTGCTGACGGCCACGATGGTGAGGCCCACCACGGTTTCGGGCACGCCCAGGGCCGTGGCGAGGTCCACGGCGGACTCGACGACGAGGCGAGCGCCGACGGGCAGGCCCACGATGCCCACTCCCACGAACAGCAGGATGATCCGCCTGCGGGACGGCACGCCCAGGATCCACTCGCTGGGGGCCTGGACCCTGGTCTCCCGGTGAGCCATGACATCCCGTGCGGCCAGCAGGAGTACCACGACCAGGCTCGCGGTCAGAATCGCGCCTGTTCCTCGGTGCACCTCTCCGTCCAAACACGCCATCGCGAAGGCGAGGCTCACGACGACCATGATGGCGCTGTCCCGGCGCACGGCGTCGTCGCCACGGGCCAGGGGATAGATGACCGCCGTGAGCCCTCCCACGAGAAGCACGTTGGCGATGTTGCTGCCCACCACGTTGCCCAGGAGGATGCCGGGGTAGCCGGTGAAGACGGCCTGGAGCGCGACGATGAACTCGGGGAGCGAGGTGCCCAATGCCACCATGGTCAGCGCCACGATGAGGGTCGGCACCTGGAGGCGCCTGGCCAGGGCCACGGCGCCGCGCACCAGCAGGTCGGCGCCGAAGAGGAGGTAGACCAGCCCCCCCAGGAACTGGACGACCGCCAGCGTGATCAGGAGTCGCCGTCTCCCGGGCCGACTCCGCCCTCGCGCGAGCCTTCGTTCGAGCCTGGACCCTCACCTTCCGCTTCGGCGAGCCGCGCTTCGAGACTCCGCATCCTCTCCCGGGCCAGCGTGCGTTCCTGGTCCAGCTCGGTGACATCCCGGGCCACGGCGTAGAGCAGGCCGGTGTCGGGTTCGGGATAGGCTGTCCACACCAGATGCCGGTAGCCGCCGTCCACGCACCTGAAGCGGTTCTCGAAGGAGATGGTCGGGATGCCGCGGGTCAGCCTCTCGATCTCCTCGTGCGTCGCGTCGAGGTCGTCGGGGTGTACGAGGTCGAGGAAGGGCTGGGTGGTCAGCTCCTCCGCGCTCCAGCCGAGGGACTTCACGAACGACGGGTTGACCCGCTTGAAGTAGCCGTCCGTGCCGGCGATGCACAGGAGGTCCAGGCTGACCTCGAAGAAACGCTCGAACTCCTGGAGTAGGCCCACCTGCTTCTCCAGATCCTCGGCCATCTGGTTCATGGTCCGGGCCAGGAGACCTACCTCGTCCTCGGCCTTCACGTCGGCGCGTACGCTCAGCTCTCCCTCGCCGATGCGCCGGGCCACCTTGGCCAGATCCTGCAGCGGCCGGGCGAAGCGGAAGCCCAGGAAGGTGCCGAACAGGATGGCGAAGCCGCCCAGGGCGGTAGCCAGCTCGCCCATGTGGCGGCGGAAGGTCCGCACCCGCTCCCGGGCTTCCTCGGTGTCAAGCTTGACCACGACGCCCCATCCCGTCTCGGGGATGGTGCGTATGGCTGCCCAGACGGGCACGCCCCGGTCGTCGGTCATGTCCTCCCAGTAGCGCCCCTCGACTCCTTCGAGGGCGAGGCGGACGAGGCTTCCGGGTCCGAACTCCGAGCCGGTGACGTCCAGGATGTCGGGATGGGGGCCTGCCTCGCTCTCGGTCGCGATCTCCGTCTCCCCTTCCACCAGCGGTCGCAGGATGTGGACCGCCCCGTCGGTGTCCCGGATGAAGAGCAGGGTCTCTCCCGTCCGGCCCAGCCCGGTGCGGTCCCGCGTCAGATCCTCCAGCGCCCGAGCGCTCAGTTGGGCCCGGAGCGTGCCGACGCGTCGTCCCTCCACCGTGAGCTCGGCGGCGTAACTCACCCGGTGACCGTCGGCGCCCTCGCCGGTGATGCCCTCGTAGTGCACCACCATCTCCTCCCGGGGGGCATCCTCCAGCCCGGGGGATGGACCGGCGTAGGCGGGTGGGGGCGCACCGGCGGGAAGCGTCTCGTTGACGGGAGTGGCCGACGCCACCAACTGCCCCTCCAGGTCGTAGACGGCCAGAGACTCGACGATGCGCACGGCCCTCCGGGCGTCCGTCAGGATGTCCGCGACGCGCGCCCGAGCGCCGGGACGTCCGGTGCGGACGTACTCTTCCAGGCTCTCGCGCAGCTGGGTGCGGCTGGCGATCAGGCGCACCCGGTCGCGCCAGCCCGCGGCTACCTGCTGCACCGCGTCCTTCTCCGCCTCGGCCAGCCCGTCGAGTTGCTCGATCCGGCTGAGCCTGAGCGCTTCGTCCGCGCTCATGTACATGAGGACGCCCAGGGCGGCCATGCTGGCCAGGGCCACCGCCACGAGGGCGAAGATGAGCTTGGTGCGAATGTCCATCAGGAAACCTACCGCTTCCGCCGCCGGGTCACCCGCCGCTCGAGAATCCGACCGTCGGGTCCGTACACCACGTAGTCCGTTTCAACATCGCCCTCTTCGGCGCTCTCCACGACCTCGAAGCCGAGCCCGAACGCGGGCGACGTCAAGCCCAGGAGCCCCGCCAGCGCCCTGGTCAGGCCCGTCGCCAGGGGTCCCAGGGGTGGGGCCGTGACGTGGACCTGCCGGAGTTGGTCCACCAGATGGGCGGCGGTGGCGTCGCCGTCGACGAGTGGCGACAGGGCATCCTGAAGGCGGAAGTCGTCGGGAAAGCGGGAGCGCCTCGAGTAGAACCGGGTCGCGGCGGCTCGCTTGGCCTCGGCCAGGCGTCCCGTGAGCTCAGCGAGTCGGTGCAGCTCCTTACGGTGCGCGGTCAGGTCCCGCCCGCTGTCGATGATCCTCCTGCGGACCTCGTGCAGACGCTGGACCAGGACGTCATCCCTGGGATCGGCGGTTTCCATGGCGCGCTCGGCCAGCTCGCTCATGGTCTGGCTCTCCAGGAAGTCCGTGTGCCGGTCCAGGAGCCGCTCGTACGCCGCGCCCCGGTTGAGCTCCACCGCCTGGAGCTCGGCCACCAGGGCGTCCCGGTGGGCGCGCCTGGCCTCCAGAGCGGGTCTGCCCTCGGCCAGGCGCTGTTCGCAGGCGGTGCTGGCCTCAGCCGCCTCCATCAGGCCCTCCCGTGCTCCTACCTCGGCCTCCCGCCCATCGATCCGGGCCTCCAACTCGGCGGCCCGATTCCGGAGATCGAGGATCTCGCGGTGGATGAGTCCCGGACCATCCCTGAGGATGAGGTAGCTCCTTCGGAGGGTGTCGAAGTCGCTCTGGCTGGCGAGCCAGCGGTCCAATCGGCGGCCCAGTGGCCCGGCCCGGTACTCCGGGCCGCCGTAGCCCCGCGCCATGAGGTAGGCGAAGGGCCGGTATTCGTCGTAGCGCCGGCACTCGTAGCGACCCGTCGACGCGAGTTGCGCCCGTCGCTTCTTGAGGACCTCCTGGCGGGCGATGAGGGCTTCGTGCTCGGCTCCCCAGCGGGCGTACTCCGTGTCGGCCCCGAGGATGGCCTCGACCGCCTCGGCGCGCTTCTCCAGCACGGCGGCGAGGCTCGCGTCCTCCGCCTCGGCCTCCAGCAGCGCACGCTGGTCCTGATCCACGGCGGCATCGGCCCGGGCCACCTCTTCCCGGAGTTCGGCGCGCCGTTGCGCCAGCCCGGCCAGGGCCTCCTCCAGGTCCTCCTCCAGGTCCTGGCGTAGCTCGCTGAGCCCGCCGGCCAGGGCCTCCCGCGACAGCTCGGGGAAATAGACCCGGGCCAACTCGTGGAGGGTGTCCTCCTCCTGGGCCAGGAGCCGGGAGTGTTCCCGCGCCAGCTCCTCCACGCGGGGCGCAAGCTCGTCGAAGCGCTCGCGGGCGTTTGCGACCTCGACGGACAGGCCTCCCAGCGCGCGAAGGCCGCTGATCACGGGCGCCTCGCGGAGGGTCGGGCGCGACACTGGACAACGGTTGGGCCGTTCAGGGGAGTGGCGCCGGGGAGGGGGGCCAGAGCCCAGCGCCCGGGCCCGCCGCCAGGAGGAGCCGTGCCAGCAGAACATAGAGGCCGAAGAACGCCATGACGTGCGCCCCGGAGACCAACAGCATCCCGCCCAGGAGCCCGGGGTGCCGGGCGCCGTAGGCCCGCCCGGCCGACAGCGTCACGTGGAGGTAGGCCAGGGCGACCCCAGGCAGGACCACGCTGGGGCCCAGAAGCGCTCCGAGCGCCAGGACCGCCGTCCCCCACAGAAAGAGGAAGGCGTGGGCATGCAGCGAGAAGACCAGGTGCTCGACGAGGCGGTACCTGAGCCCCACGACCGGGACCATGAGCAGGGCCAGGAGGGGCACCAGGAGGATCCCGATGATGCCCGGGAGGATGTCCATCACGAAGCGGGTGCCAGCGGCAGGCTGGATGGTGCCCGCGTCCTGGGCGGGAGTTGGCGGGGGCGTCCCGACCTGGACGGCCTCGTCCGTCAGCCTCCCGAAGAACGTCGTCCTCGGGTTG
>DASWKP010000169.1:0-3375 GCA_036396575.1 Longimicrobiales bacterium
CACGTTTCATGCTGCGTCGTCGAGGCGTCGACAGCATCCTGCACCTGGGGGTTCATCGAGGCAGGAGCGGTGTTCGGGCCCATGCATGGCTCTGCTCCGGGGGAGACGTCGTCGTTGGGGGCCCGGGACATCACAACTGCAAGGTCGTTGGCACCTTCCACTGAAGCCGGTCCCCGGTACCGAACGACGGCCTTCCTGTGCTCGTATCCCAGGAGCGGTCGCACCTGGCTCCGCTTCATGCTGGCCCATTACCTGAGCAGCACACTCGAGTTGGGCGTGACCATCGACTTCCGGACGGTCTTCACCGTGGTCCCCAACCGTGGGCGGGATCCCGAGAAGGGCACCCCCGCCTTCCGGTGGTGGGCCCGGCCGGAGGTGCCGCTCATCCTCTGCGACCACGGGGAGTGCGCACCCGGACACCAGAGCCACCCCGTGGCGTTCCTCACGAGACACCCTCTGGACATGCTGGTGTCGTACTTTCATCAGTGTGTCGAGGCCCTGGGGATCTTCCAGGGTTCGTTGACGGAATTCCTGCGCGATCCGGGGTTCGGGACCCCGCGGCTCGTCCGATACCTGGAGGGCTGGGCTGCCCTGCTGGACCAGCCCCAGAACCTGGTCCTCAGCTACGAGTCCCTGCTCGTGGATCCGTACCGTGGCCTGTCGACGATCGTGCGCTGGCTGGGCCTTCCCCATGACGTCCCGGTGCGGGACGCCTCCGTGCAGGCATGCACGCTCGATTCCATGCGCCGGATCGAGCGGTCGGGCCTGGACGAGCCGGAGAAGGCGTGGCGTGTCCGTCGCGGACGGGCCGGCGGGCACGCTTCGGAGATGAACCCTGATGACATCGCCTGGGTGCGGTCAGTCCTCCGGGACAGGCTCGACCCGGCGCTTGCCCAACGGCTGGGCCTGGAGGGGGCGGGCACGGCCGACCATTCCATGACCGACGACGAGAGGACGACATGTGCGACTTCGACGGAGAACTGAGGGACCTGGGGCCGATGCCCCAGGACCTGCTGGCGCCGCTGGACGCCCGGCTTGCCGAGGATCCTGGGCTGTGGCTCCGGGCCGACATGTCGAAGCCGAACCGCTTTGGCGTCTTCCAGGGCACGACTCTGCACATCGTCTTCCAGTATCCACTGACGCGGGAGTCCCACGAGCAGTCCCGGTACGCGGATCTGTGGCCCGGGTGGGAGGGGGTTCTCCGGCCCGTCATCCAACGGGCGGTGGAGCCCTACGAATACCCAGGAGGCCGCACCACCCGTATCATGCTCGCCCGGCTCCTGGCGGGGAAGGCCATCGGAGCCCACGTGGACGGAAGCCCCTCGGCGGAGGTGCCCCACAAGATCCATGTGCCTTTGACGACGAACCATGGGGTCCGCTTCACCATCGGGGATGGGGAACACCACCTGGAGCGGGGCAGGGCCTACGAGGTGAACAACAGGCGGCGTCATGCGGTGGTCAACCGAGGCGCCGAGGACCGGGTCCACCTGATCTTCGACTATTACGACGCGGGGTGAGCGGGCCGCCGCCTGCCGTCGGCGACCCGAGTGCCTCCGGCTCTAGCTGGGGGAGTAGTAGGCGCTTTCCACCGGGCCCGAGGTCGCACCCCCCTCGGTCTGGTCCGCTTCGACGCGCTGGAATGTCGGGGGCACCCAGCGCTTCTTCTTCTCGCCTTCGGGGGCTGTCTGTTTCTCTTCCGGAGGAGGGGTCCGGTCGGTCATGTTCGCTCCGCGGTTGCGCTGGCAGGGATCGTCGCAAGCCGGAATATTCTGGGTTCAGCCCGGTGTGCGCAAGATTGAGCCGCTGTCCTGGGTAGCGCTGTCCTGGGCCCCCGCATCGAGGCGGCGCAGGAACAGCTCCACCTGAGCCGCGCGTCGAACCTGGCCAAGGCCCAGGGCGCCTCCACCCAGGGCGGGTGGGTCCACCAGGCCCAGGGCGGAGGCACGGATCCGGCGCATGTCCCCCAGGTCCAACGATCGGTCCAGGATCCGGTCGAGGAGCTCGTCCACGAGGCCGCGAATGCGGTCCCGGTCCCGCTCCAGGCGAGCCCTCGAGGACGGCGTGGCGCCGTCACCCTTGGTCTCCCGCTCCAGGACCTCCGCTGGCAGGAGCCCCCGCAGGGACCTGCGCCACACCGCGCGAGCCCGGCCTCCGGTGCCCTCGAGGTGGGCCGGAAGGGCCAGCGCCAGCTCCACGAGGCGGAGGTCCAGGAGGGGATGCCGGTACTCGATCCCCGCCGCGGCCGCGGCCATCGCGGAGCACTCCAGGCGCTCCGTGGTCCACGGGGAGGTCACCCGCGCGACCCGACCGGCCACTACCCCGCGCCCGTCCCGCGGGTCACCGCTCCCCATCACCTCCCGTAGGAGGATGCCGAGGAAGGGGCGGATGGCAGGTAGGCGACCCCCGTGCCTGGCCAGGATCTCGAGCCAGAGCCGCCGCCACCAGCGATGGCGGGCCAGGTCGTGGACGAACCCGTAGCCCCGGTGGCTCACGGCCTCGTCTCCACCGAAGCCGCTCAGCAGCACCCGGGAGCCGTTGGCAGCCACAGTGTCGTAGAGGTAGTCGTAGGTGACCCACACACCTAGGGAGGGCCGCGCCTGGATGTCCACGCTGCGCTCCAGGGCCCGGACGAGCCCTCTGCCCCCGCTGTCCAGGGTCACCGGGCGAGCGATGCCCAGGCTCGCGGCGATGTCCAGGGCCACGGCGTGGCCCGCCTCGCGGGGCGGGACTCCCTCCACGTCCTCACGCACCAGCGTGTAGGTGGAGAGAGTTCGGCCCGTCCGGGTCGCAGCCACCGCATGGGCCACCACACCGGCGGAATCGAGTCCGCCGCTTGACTCGACGGCCACCGGGCCCACTGCCCGGAGCCGGTCGGCCACGGCCATGGCCGCCGTGTGGCGCACGGCGTCCGCCCAGTCGTCCAGCCCGCCCCCGGGCACGGCTCCCCGGGACGGGTCCGGGGTCCAGAACCGCGTGTCGCGTTCGTCTTCCGGCGTGAACACGATCACCGTCGCCGGGGGCACCCGCCGCACCGACGTGAACGGCGTGTCCCGCACGAACGCCTCGTCGGCCTCCAGGTAGGCCCGAAGCCAATCCATGCGAGGCGTCGGGTCGAAGCCCGGCAGGTGCAATAGCCCTCGCAGCCCGCTGCAGGCCACGATCCTGCGGGCGTCCCGGAAGACGTAGAGGGGACGGACCCCCAGGGCGTCTCGCCCGACAACGAGGCGGGAGCGGCGAGGGTCCCAGACCGCGAACGCATAGTCCCCCAGCAGATGCTCGCACAGGGAGGGTCCCCAGCGTCCCCAGGCCGCGGCGAGGAGGTCGCTGTCCGCGCTCGCGCCCAGCGGTCGGGGCCAATCCAGTCGCCGGGCGAGC
>DASWKP010000170.1:0-4377 GCA_036396575.1 Longimicrobiales bacterium
ACCCGCCCCGTGGAAGCCTCCCCCCACATAGGCGACGTCGGCCACCGTGTACAGGTGTGCCAGCACGCCGACCCGATCCACCACGACGGCGTCCACGTCCTCGGCCGTGCCCGCGGCCTCCACGTCGCCCAGGCGGCCCACTCTCCAGCCATCGAGCGCAAGCCTCCGCTCCAGCGCCGCGACGTGGCTCCCCGTGGGCTCGTGGGGCGCCACGATGAGCCGCACGTCCTCCACGAACGCCCTCACGCGAGCGCACGCGGGCAGCAGCACCGCCTCATCAGCGGGCCAGGTGGAACCCGCCACCACCGTGGGCCGGCCATGCTCCCGGCCATACTCACGAAAAGGCCGCAGGTACGTCGCGTCGGGGTTCGCCTGGCCGGCCCTTTGAACGGCCGAGTCGATGGCCGGGTCACCGGTCACGTACACTCGCTCGTCGTGGGCGCCGAGCCGGCGGAAGCGCGCCGCGTCCTCCTCGCCGATGGCAAGGACGGACGCCAGGCGCCGAACGGAGGGGCGCAGGACTTCACGCGTGGGCCAGCGCAGCCGGCTGGACCCCTCGGGCAAGGTGGCGGCCACCAGAGCGGTGGGGATGCCGCGCCTGCGCGCCTCCCGGGACATCACCGGCCACACCTCCGTTTTGGTGAAGACCACCAGGTCGGGGTGCAGGGCGTCCAGGACCGGCCCCACCGCCGACGGCACGTCCCAAGGCAGGTACGCGGCCACGTCGACGGGCATGCTGGCGGCCAGGGCCTCCGCGGAGGGCGAGAAGTGGGTGAAGACGGTCTCCAGGGGCCGTCCCTCGACCGCCGCCCGCTCCGCCAGCGCCGCCAGCACCACCCTCGCCTGGAGGCCCTCGCCCACGGACGGGGCGTGGAACCAGACCAGGCCCTGCCCGGGACGGCGGCCCTCGCCGGCCCACCCGACGAGGCGCTCCGTGGCGGCCCGGCGACCCCTGAGACCTCTCGCCAACTTGGATCCTCCCCGCTCCAGGAACGGAGAGGCCATGAAGCCCAATCTCATCAGGCTTCCGTACACGGATTCGTAGGCGGGCACTGCCTCCCCAGGGACATCGTGGCGGGTCGCGAACGGCGTCCGCGGCCCGCCCAAGGGTAGGAAAGGAATGGGTCGCGCGGTAGATTCGCCCTGTGACCATGTATCAGATCACGGTCCGCTACGGCCGACGTTACCAGCGCTATCACACCCTCGATGTCGAGGCCACGGACGTAGCCCAGGCCCTCCGCCGAGCGGCCGACTCCCTGCCCGAGGAGATACTCCCGGACGCCGATCTGGTGGAGATCCGCATCGCCGTGGGACCCGAGTCCCGGCCCGGAGGCCCACCCGGATCCGTCGACGCATCTTGATGATGGACCCCGTAGCGCCCGTATGCCGGGATGGTCGCGGGAGAGCGACCCGCTAGACTCTGCTAGACCCGATCCAACGGAGGTGCCGAACATGGGCCCCATGATCCTGGCCGTACTCATCATCATCATCGGCGGAATGATCCGCACCCTTCCCACCGTGTCCAGGATGGCCGAAGGTCCGGCCCGCCTCGTCGGCTACAGCTTCATGTCCCTTGGCCTGCTGGTCGGGCTCATGAACACCGTCGCTCTGGTCAGCGTGGGTGAGGTGGGCGTCAAGCACTTCCTGGGCAAGGTGGACCAGCAGCCCCTCATCCAGGGGATCCATCTGGTCAACCCGCTGGCCTCCATCGAGAAGATGTCGGTCCGGGAGCAGAGCTTCCCGGCCGGCGGGGGCATCGAAGCCATCGAAGCCCAGACCAGCGAGCAGCTCAACGTCAGCCTCGAGATCTCGCTCCTGTACCGGATCGACCCGGCCAACGCTCCCGACCTCTACCAGCGCATCGGCTCCGAGGACGAGATCAAGAGCCGCATCGTCCTGAACGCCGTGCGCAACGGGGTCCGGGACGCCGTGGCGACCAAGTCGATCAACGAGATCTTCTCGCCCAACCGACGCGAGTTGGCCAACGACATGAAGGCGGAGATCCAGGCCAAGGCGGGCGACCGCATCGAGGTCGTGGACGTCTTCGTTCGCGACGTGCAGGCCCCGGATCGGGTCCGCCAGGCCATCGAGGAGAAGCTCCAGAGGGAGCAGAACGTCGCGGCGGAGCGCTTCCAGACGGAGATCATCCAGGAGCGCGCCCAGCAGCAGATCGAAGAGGCGAAGGGCATCGCCGAGGCGCAGAAGATCATCTCCGCGGGGCTGACGCCCGCGTACCTGACCTTCTTCTACATCGAACAGCTCGGCAATCTGCCCCCTGGCTCGGTGATCTACGTTCCGACGGAGGGCGGCGTGCCTCTCATGCGGAATATCGGGGGTGGACGCTGAGGCCGCGACTCCTCCGGGGTGCCCTGGTCCTGGGCATCCTCGCGGCGGCCACCATCCTCGCCACCGGCTGCTCGCCCATCTACGTGATCCGGGCGGGCATCGCCGAAGCGCGCATCCTGGCGGGGCGGCGTCCCATCCCCGAAGTGATCCTGGACTCGGCCACGGACGAACGCACCCGGAACAAGCTCCTCCTGGCCATGGAGGCCAGGCGCTTCGCCGAAACCCGCCTGGCGCTCGACGTGGGCAACTCCTACACCAGCTTCACGCGGCTGGACAGAGACACCCTGGCCCTGGTCCTGTCGGCGGCCCACCGTGACCGGATGGAGGCGCGTACGTGGTGGTTCCCCATCGTCGGGCGCGTGCCATACAAAGGCTACTTCGACGAGGACGACGCCCTCGAGGCGCAGGCGAACATGGAGCGGGAGGGCCTGGACACCTACCTGCGCCCCACGGCTGCCTTCAGCACCCTGGGTTGGTTCGCGGACCCCCTCCTGTCCACCGTGGTGCGCTACGACGAGGTGGAGCTGGTGGCCACCATCATCCACGAGCTGTCCCACAACCATCTCTTCGTGTCGGGACGCGTGCGCTTCAACGAGAGCTACGCCACTTGGGTGGGCCGCGTGGGCGCGGTGGAGTTCTTCTGCACACGCGAGGGGGGCGGCCCGGACACCAACTGGTGCCTCCGCGCCGGGGCCCGCTGGCGGGACGCCCAACGCTTCAGCGTCTTCCTGGACGACCTGGTGAACGACCTCGCCGCCCTGTATGGCGACGAAGAGCTCTCGGCCGAGGCAAAGGTCGCCCGGCGCGCCGAGGTCTTCGAGACCCATCGGCGCAGGTTCGAGACCCAGGTGCAGCCCACGTTCGAGTCCCTGACCTTCGGCAGCTTCCTCTCCGACCCTTTGAACAACGCCACCTTGATGGCGCGCATGCTGTACTACCATCGCCTGCCGGACTTCGACGCCCTCTATCAGAGGGAGGGAGGGGACCTGTCCGGGGCCGTGGCGTTCCTCAAGACCGGCGCCGGCACCGTGGACGACCCCTTCGAGTTGCTTCCGGGCGGGTAGGGGCGGTCTCGCCACAGGCCTTGCGTGACACTAGGTTACGTGTTTGCGACGGTTCCGGGCCGGGGGCGGTTCCCGTACCCTTCGAGCCCCCCGACGGCCCCTGCGGGTCGCACCGTCAGCGGCGAGCGTCGGACCGTCGAACACCCATACGGCACCCATGTCCAACGAGAACCCGGCATACGTACCCTCCGAAGTGGAGCGGAAGTGGCAAGCACGGTGGGAGGAGCGGGGCACCAACCGCTACACCGCTGACGAGCTGCGCGCCGCCGAGCGACCCTACTACAACCTGATGATGTTCCCCTACCCCTCCGCGGAGGGGCTCCACGTGGGCAACATCTACGCGTTCACGGGCGCGGACGTCCACGGCCGCTACCGGCGCATGACCGGATTCGATGTCTTCGAGCCCATCGGCTTCGACGCCTTCGGCATCCACTCGGAGAACTTCGCCTTGAAGGTCGGGGTCCACCCCATGGACCTGATCCCGAAGAACGTGGAGAACTTCACCCGGCAGCTCAGGCGCACGGGGGGCATGTTCGACTGGGATCACACGGTGGACACTACCGATCCCGCCTACTATCGGTGGACCCAGTGGATCTTCCTGAAGCTCTTCGACGCGGGCCTCGCCGTACGCAAGAAGGCCCCGGTCAACTGGTGTCCGTCGTGCATGACGGTGCTGGCCAACGAGCAGGTCATCGCCGGGCGCTGCGAGCGCTGTGACACGCCGGTGGAGCAGCGCCACATCGCCCAGTGGTTCTTCAAGATCACGGACTACGCAGAGCGGCTCCTGGACAACCTCGAGGCGATGGACTGGTCCGAGAGCACCCGGAAGGCGCAGCGGAACTGGATCGGGCGGAGCGAGGGAGCGAGTTTGTATTTCCCCATCCTGCCTTATCGGCCCCCGGACGCCGCGCCGCCCCGGGCCGTGGACCCGGACCATCTCGACGCGGTGGAAGCTTCGATCGAAGTC
>DASWKP010000171.1:0-2399 GCA_036396575.1 Longimicrobiales bacterium
CAGGCTCACCATGGCGAAGGCGGCCCCGCCGGGCCAGTTGAAGGCCTCCAGCGCCAGGTCCTCCACCACGTTGGCGATCATCTTGACCCGGCCGCCCCCCACCAGCGCGGGGGTGGGGAAGGCGCTGAAGGTCCAGGCGAAGATCACCAGGCTGCCGGAGACGATGCCGGGCATGCTGAGGGGGAGCGTCACGGTCCAGAAGGTGCGCACGGGGCCCGCCCCCAGGCTCTGGGCACTCCGCTCCAGGTTGGGGTCCACGTGGGACAGGGCGGCCGCCAGGATGAGGATCATCACCGGCATCGAGAAGTGGACCAGGCCGATGACCACGCCCTTCTGGGTGAAGAGGAGCTGGTACGGGGTGGCGATGACGCCCAGGCGCACCAGGAGGCCGTTGATGAAGCCCTCGTTGCCGAGCATCAGGATCCAGGAGTAGGCGCGGATGACCGCCCCCGTGAAGAACGGCAGGAGGGTGAGGATCAGGAGGCACGACCGGGCGGGCCGGGAGCGCGCCCGCGCCAGGGCGTAGGCCACCGGGTAGGAGAGCACCAGGGTGAGAATGGTGGTGTAGACGCTGATGAGGGCCGTGTCCAGCAGGTACTCCAGGTAGAGGGGACGCAGGACCCGGGCGAAGTTCTCCAGGGTCCAGCTCCCCACCAGGATGGAACCGGGGATGAAGGCGCGGAAGGCGAACTGGAAGAGGAACCCCAGAGCCACCAGCATGCCGGCCAGGGACAAGAGGCTTGGCGCCAGCAGGACCCATCCAGTGCCGGCCTTCGCGCGGTCCTGAGCCTCCAGCCCTCCCACGTCCCCCACGATGGTCCCGTCATCCCCTCTCACCCGACCCTCCCCCGCAGGGGAGAGGGCGGGCGAGGTCGCGCGTCATCGCTTGACGATGTTGGCGTTGAACCACTCCTTCCACGGGTCCAGCGCCTTGGCCCGCTGCTCGTCGTCCATGATGTAGGAGAACTTGGCCCACTCCTCGGGAGAGGTGAACACGCCCGCCACCCCCTTCAGCTCCGGCGGGACGCCGGCCAGACGGTTGGTCGGCCCGACCCCCAGCGTCCGGACGATCTCCTCCTGGGCCTCCTTGGACAGCGCGATGTTGATGAACTTGTAGGCCAGGTCGAGCTTCTTCGTCCCCTTCATGATGCCGACGCTGTCGATGCCGGTGATGCCGCCCACGTCCGTGGTGTTGACCAGGGTCACCTTGATGCCTTGCCGCATCACGTGGATGGCATTGGCGGAGAGGATGACCTGCACCGGGGCCTCGCCCGTCTTCAGGAGGTCCTGGCTCTGGGCGTCGGTGCCGAAGAACGCGGCGATGTTCGGCTTCAGCTTCAGGAGCAGCTCGCTGCCCTTCTGCCAGTTGAACTCGTCGCCCCCCGAGAGCTTGGCGCTGACCACGATGATGTGGCTGGGATCGAAGTCGGGCATGGCGATCTTGCCCCTGAGCGCCGGGTCCCAGAGGTCCGCCCACTTGGTGATCTGGATGGGCACCTTGTCCGGCCGGTAGGCGATCGTGTACACGTAGGCCCACAGGCCGAGGTGGCTGGGGCTCCGGATGGCCTCCTTGAAGAGGTCCTTGGCGTTGGGCAGCCGGCTCATGTCCAGCGGCTCGAAGAGGCCGCCGGAGATGTAGAGCCGGGCCACGTGCGTCGTGGTCAGGGTGATGTCCACCAGGGGCTTGTCCTTGTTGACGCGGGCGTCCGACAGGCGCTTGATGGTGCCGCCCACCTCGTATTCCACGGGGACGCCCGTCTCCTTGGTGAACCGCGCCCCCACGGCCTTCTGCAGGATGTCCTTCCAGTTGCCTCCCCAGGTGCTCACCACCAGGGTCTGCTGCGCCTCGGCCGAGCCGGCGAGGGCCCCCGCCACGATCGCGCCGAGGAGCGCGACGCACCCGACCGTCCCGCGGATCCAGTTGCTGTTGCTGCCGGTTCTCATTGCCCCTTTCCTCCTGGTGGAGACCCCACCTCGACGAATCGCCCCTTGCCGAACGTGGACGGGATGTACCGTGGCGCGCCGAGCGCGTCCATGAAGCGCTGCTTCACGACCACCGGATTGAGCGGAGCTGGAGGCTCGACCACCTCGATGTCCGGCGCCGTGGCCAGGGCCAGGAGCGCCGGCCCGCCGTCCTGGAAGACCGAGAGGAAGGCGCGCCGGAAGTCCTCCGGGGATCGGACGGTCTCCGCGCGCCGCACACCCGCCGACCGGGCCAGATCCGCCAGGTCGAGATCGGGATTGGTGAGCGCCTGCCCGCCCGACGCGGCGTGGACGCCGTTCTGGATGAGCAGGACGGTGAGATTCTTCGGGGCCACGGCGCCCACGGTGACCAGGGCGCCCAGGTGCATGAGGAGCCCGCCATCGCCTTCCACCCCCACCACCCTTCGACGGGGTTG
>DASWKP010000172.1:0-4455 GCA_036396575.1 Longimicrobiales bacterium
CATGTTGGCAGGGGTACCGGCGCGCCATGGGGGATGTACTGCTGTTCACCGACGCGGACACGATCCACCACCCGGAGCTCCTGGGCAGGGCGGTGGCCGAGCTGGGCCGGAGCGGCGCGGGGGCGCTATCGCTCGTCGGCGTCCAGCTAATGGAGAGCTTCTGGGAGCGCCTGATCCAGCCCCAGATCTTCATGGCCATGCTCTTCCGCTTTCCCGACATGGGCCGGTCCCTCCCTCCCGAGCGGTGGAGGGATGCCGTCGCCAACGGCCAGTACCTCCTCTTCCGGCGGGATACCTACGAGGCGCTGGGGGGCCACGAACGGGTCAAGGGCGCCGTGGTGGAGGATCTTCGCTTCGCGCAGATTCTCGTGGAGGAGGGCTACGGCCTGGCCATGCGCCGGGCCGAGAAGCACCTGGCCACCCGCATGTACCGTTCCCTGGCCGAGCTGGTGGCGGGCTGGTCTAAGAACATCATCCGGGGAGGCATCCAGACCCTCCCTCCGGCGCTCAGGCCATGGATGCCCATCACGAGCATGGCGGCGACGGCGGCGCTCTGGCTGGCCCCCGCGCTCGTGCTGTTCGGGACGGCCGGGGTTCACGCCTGGGGCGCGGTCGCGGGCGGCGAGCCGTGGGCGGTCGCGGCCGCGACGAGCACGGGGGCGCTCCTGACCTGGAGCGGCGCGGTGGTGGCCGCCTCCGCGCTGTTCTGGATGGCGGTGAGCTACCGATTCGGAGCGCCGGCGCGATACGGACCGCTGTATCCCCTGGGTGCCCTGATGACCGTCTACATCATGGGCCGGGCCTGGCATCGCATGGGACGCGTGGAGTGGAAGGGTAGGAGGTACGCGGTGGGGATGCCGGAGTGATGGTTGGCCCGGGGAGCGGGGCGGACGGCGAGCCGCGGGCTGAGCCGGGAGCGATGGCGCGGGCCGAGCCGGGAGCGATGCCGGGAGCTGAGCCGGGAGCGATGCCGGGAGCGATGGCGCGGGCGATGGCGCGGGCCGAGCCGGGAGCGATGGCCGCGCGCCTTACCAGCGCCGTGCGGGCGCACGCCCGGGAGCTGGGCTTCGACATGGTCGGCATCACACACCCGGAGCCCTCGCATCACATCCCCTTGCTGCGCCGTTGGCTGGAGGAGGGCTTCCACGGGCACATGTCCTATCTGGCCCGCGAGGACGCGGTGTGGCGCCGCGGAGACCTGCGGGGGACGATGGAGGAGGTGCGCTCGGTGGTGGTCGTGGCCCACGGGCACTACCTGGAGGACCCGGCGGGCGTGCCCGAGGAGCGGTCGCGGGGCGTCATCGCGCGGTATGCCCGCGGCCGGGACTACCACAAGGTGGTGGAGGGTAAGCTGCGCGGACTGCTGGAACGGATTCGCCGGGAGATGGAATGCGGCGTGGGCGGGCGCGCGTACGTGGACACGGGGCCGATCCTCGAGCGGGAGCTGGGTCGACGGGCGGGCCTGGGGTGGTTTGGCAAGAACACCATGTTGCTGCACCCCCGCCGGGGCTCCTACTTCTTCCTGGGCTGCCTGCTGCTGGACGTGGAGTTGGAGCCCGACGAGCCCTTCGCCGGGGAGCACTGCGGCACCTGCGCGCGCTGTCTGGACGCATGCCCGACGGGTGCCCTCCTGGGCTACGATGAGGCGGGCGCCCCCGTCATGGACGCCCGGCGGTGCATCTCCTATTTGACCATCGAGCACCGAGGGCCGATCCCCGCGGAGCTCAGGCCCCTCATGGGCAATCGGGTGTTCGGGTGTGATATCTGCCAGGAGGTGTGCCCGTTCAACGTGCGCTTCGCCGAGGTGAGCTCGGAACCGGCGTACGCGGCGCGGGGGCCGGGTGAACGGCCGGCGGGCGTGGAAGCGTTGCCGGGGGAGGGGGGCGCTTCCTCGGGGACGCCCGGGCGCCGGAGGGTCCATCCCGGAACGGAGGCGCCGTCGCTCGTCGAGTTGATGCGGATGACACGGGAGGAGTGGGACGTGTTCAGCCGGGGCAGCGCGATCCGGCGGTCGGGTTATGCGGGCTTCAAGCGGAACGTGGCGGTCGCGATGGGGAACTGGCTGGCGGGGTTGGACGAGCCGCCGGAGGAGGCTGTGGCGGTGCTGAGGGATGCGATGGCGGATGATTCTGATCTGGTGCGGGAGCACGCCGCATGGGCGCTCGATCGGGCATGAACCGGAGCTGGCGGGGGCGTCGGGCTCGCCCTACCGGGCCCGACGCGGTCCTTCGATGCGCCGCCACACTCCTGACGCTGCTGGCCGCGGGGTGCCAGGAGCCCGTCCCCGGGCGAGTGTTCCTGGACATTCGGATGGACACGGCCTTCCTCTATGGAGGCCCGGCCGACACGGTGCTCTTGCGCATGTTCGACTTGGAGGCGTTCCAGGACGGCGTGGTGGCGACGGACAACGATTCGGGGCGGATCGTCTTCTTCGGTCCGACGGGAGAAGTCCGCTGGTTGTACGAGCGACGCGGGCAGGGCCCCTTCGAGATCAACCGGCCCTGGGACGCGACGGAGTCCAGGGACGGTACGCTCTACGTCCTGGATGCCAACAACCTGAAGCTCGTGGAGCTGTCGGCGGACGGGGAGCCGTTACGAGAGGAGCGGCTTCCTGCCCTCACCAGCATTCCCTGGGGCATCGTCGAGGTTTCCCGGGGTGAGCTTCTCCTCATGACCGGCTCCAGCCGTGGGGTGCGATGGCGCCCGTGGGAGGGGGAGGAGACGCCGCTGGTCCCGCTGTCGTACCCCGACACCATGCCCTCCCGGGGATTGTTCATTCAACTGGTCTATTCGCCCGGAACCGCAGATGGGCGCTGGGTCGCCGGGATGCTGTTCGGCCCCCGGTGGTGGAGCGTGGACGAGGCGGGCAACGTCACCCACCACGATTTCATCAACCGCCCGGGCTACCGTCAGATGGGGGAGCTGGTGGACGCGGGCGGGGGGAGGCAGGTCATGAACACACCGTTCCAGCGATCCTCCTACGGCGCCCTCTCGATGGCGGTGGACGAGGACGGGGTCTGGGTCCTGAGCGGAGGCGGACTCGGGGTGGACGACGAACTCCCCGGCTCCATCATCGATATCTACGACCTCCACACCGGGGAGTATCGCCACTCGATCAGGACGCATGAGGGCGGTGAGGCGCGAACGTCCAGAATCGCGAAGAGGGGGCGTCGGCTCTACCTGATGTTCGAGGACCCCGCTACCCGGATCCTGGCCCTGGACCTCGAGGACCGCGCGCAAGCCGTCCGGTGATACGCATCCGGTCGAGCATGACCGAAGTCGTTCCTGAGAACCACGCTGGTCGACCCGGAATTCCGTGTCGTGGATGGGGCGACGCCTAACACCGACTACTCCTCCCGTAACACCCTCGCCGGCTCCAGCCGGCTGGCGCGCACCGCCGGCAGCCCGCAGGCCACGAGCCCGAGCGACGCGACCAGCGCCGCGGCGGCGGTGAACGCCCAGATATCCAGCGGGGCGATCTGGAAGAGGAGCGACTCCATGACGCCCGAGGCGGCGACCGCCACGGCGATGCCGGCCGCGAGACCCAGCGCCGCCGGCACCATCCCCTGACGAATGACAAGGCCGACCACATCGCCCCGGTCGGCGCCGAGCGCCATGCGGATCCCGACCTCGCGGGTGCGCTGCCGCACGACGGTGGCGATCACGCCGTACACGCCGACCGACGCGAGGAGCGCCGCGAGCCCGGCCACGGCGGTGAGCAGCAGCGTGAGGAAGCGTGGGCGGGCGATCGATTCGCCCATCACCGAGGTCATCGACGCGACCTCGCTTACCGGCTGATCGGCGTCCAGTTCGGTCACCACGTTCCGCATCGCGCCCACGATACGCAGAGGATCACCTCCGGGCTCCACCCGGGCCACGATGCCCATCCCGATGCGGAGATTCTGCTCCTGGTGGACGTAGAGGGTCGGCTCGGTCGGCTCGGCGAGACCCGCCTGGCGGACGTCGCCCACGATTCCGATCACTTCGACCTCCTGCCCGCCGATCCGAATTGGCCGCCCCACCAGAGGCTCGTCGGGCGAGTAGCTCCTTACGAATGCTTCGTTCACGACGACCCGGAACGGAGCGTCGCCGTTGTCCTCGGGCGTGAAGACGCGCCCCTGGAGCACGGGCACGCCGAGCGCTTCGAAGAGCCGACCGCCTACGTGGACGAGCTCGACGCTCGGCGCCTCCTCGGCCGTGGGCTCGAACACTCCTGGAATGTCGAAGCCGACGCTTTCTCCCCCGCCCCGGAAGGGGAGGCGCCGGATCGACCCGACGGCCGCCACGCCGGGAAGCGCGTCCACTCGGTCCAGGATGGTGCGATAGAACTGCATGTAGTCGGCGCGCTCGGGATAGTTCTCCTGGGCGATGGTGAACGTCATGGTGGCGACGCCCTCGGGGTCGAAGCCGGGATCGACGGCCCTGAGCGCGTTGAAGCTGCGCACGAGCAGCGCC
>DASWKP010000173.1:0-1746 GCA_036396575.1 Longimicrobiales bacterium
GGCGACGGACTACATCATCAAGGGGCAGTACGCGCGCCTCGTACCTGCGATCCGCCATGCGCTGGAGGTGGCCAAGGAGCGGGCGGAGCTCAAGCGGCTGGAGAGCCAGCTTCGCCAGGCGCAGAAGATGGAGGCCATCGGGCAGCTGGCCGGAGGGATCGCCCACGACTTCAACAACCTGCTCACCGTGATCTCGGGGTACGTGGACCTGGCCCTCTCCCGGCTTCCCGAGGGCGACCTGCTGGCCCGGCAGCTCCGGGAGGTCCGCGACGCAGGGCACCGAGCAGCGTCACTGACGCGGCAGCTCCTCGCCTTCAGCCGGAAGCAGGTCATCAGCCCGCGCGTGCTGGACCTGAACTTCGTCGTGGCGGACACGGACAAGCTCCTGCAACGTGTGATCGGGGAGAACATCGCCCTGGAGACCGCGCTGGCGCAGGACCTGGGATGCGTCCGGGCGGATCCCGGGCAGATCGAGCAGGTGCTCATGAACCTCGCGGTCAACGCCCGGGACGCCATGCCGGACGGCGGCAAGCTCACCATCGAGACCGCCAACGTGGAGCTGGACGAAGGGGAGGCGAAGCGGCGCTTCCTCCCGCGGTCCGGGCCCCACGTGCTCCTCACCGTGAGCGACACCGGGATCGGGATGGACGAAGGTACGCAGGCACACGTGTTCGAGCCCTTCTTCACCACGAAGGGAGAGGGGAAGGGAACCGGGCTGGGACTGGCCACTGTCTATGGCGTCGTCAAGCAAAGCGGAGGCAGCGTCTTCGTCTACAGCGAGCCGGGGCACGGCTCCACGTTCAAGATCTACCTTCCGCGCGTGGACGAGCCCGCGGAGGCGCCGAGGGGACGGGAGAAGGCGCCCGTCGTCCGCGGAGGCTCGGAGACGATCCTCGTCGTCGAGGACAGCGAGCAGGTACGGGGTCTCGCATGCTCGGTGCTCCGCGGCCACGGCTACGGCGTGCTCGAGGCGCGGCTCCCGGAGGAGGCCCTGAGGATCCTCGGTACGGGCGGCCAGAAGATCGGCCTCATGGTGACGGACGTGGTGATGCCCGAGATGAGCGGCCGAACCCTGGCGACCAAGGCCTGCAAGTTGTGCCCCGATCTGAGGGTCCTCTACATGTCGGGCTACACGGACAACGCGATCGTCCACCACGGTCTCCTGGAGCCCGGCATCCACTTCCTCCAGAAGCCCTTCTCGACGGACGCCCTGGCCCGGCGGGTGAGGGAGATCCTCGACGAAGGCCGCGGACAGGGCGGGTCCCCGCTCGCGGATGGTCGGCGTTGAAGGACCGCTTGGTGGGAGCCACCCTGGGGCCCTTCCGGGTCCGCTCCACGCTCGGCTCGGGCGGGATGGGCACGGTGTACCTGGCCTCGTTGGAGAAGGACATCGAAGGGATGGCGCGGGGCCAGCGGGTGGCGCTGAAGTGCATCCACAGGCACCTCGTGGACTCCTCCGCGGGCTACGTCCAGCGTTTCCTCCGGGAGGCGGAGGTCGGCCGGAGGATCGACCATCCCAACGTCGTCCGGGTCCTGGGGTCGGGGAAGGAGGCCGTCGACGGGGGCGACGTGTACTACATCGCGATGGAGCACGTGGAGGGGGAGACCCTGGGCCGCATCCTGGGCATCACGAAGTGTCCGGTCCCGGAGGCCCTCTGCCGGCACATCGGGGGGGAGGTGGCCCGGGGGCTCGCGGCGATCCACACGGCCGGGATCGTGCACCGCGACCTGAAGCTCGACAACGTC
>DASWKP010000174.1:0-2444 GCA_036396575.1 Longimicrobiales bacterium
ACACGTCGTAGAAGCGCGCGATGAGGTTGGTCACCGTGGTCTTTCCGCCTCCCGACGGGCCCACTAGGCCGATCATCTCACCCGGCTCGACCTCGAACGACACGCCCTGGAGCACCAGACGCACGCCGTCGTAGCCGAAGCTCACGTCCTCGAAACGCACCCGGCCCATCACCGGCTCCAGGCGTACCGGCGTCGCGATGTCCACGACCTCCGGTTCGGTGTCCAGCACCTCGAACACGCGGTGCGCCGAGGTGGTCGCCCGCTGCACCGTCCGGGCCATCTGGCCGATGATCTCCATGGGCCCCACGAACATGGTCGTGTACAGCAGGAACGACACGAACGTACCCGCCGTCAGCGTCGCCTCGCCGCCGGTGCCCAGAAGACGGGGCAGCGCGAAGGCCCACACTCCGACCGTGGTGCCGTGGACGGCCAGCATCAGGACCGGCCAGAACGTGGTCCACGCGTGGTGGATCCGGTTGAACTCGTCGGTCACGTCCACGTTGCGCTCCGTGAAGCGCCCCGCCTCTCTCTCCTCCTGGTTGAAGGCCTTGACCACGCGCATGCCCGGGATGGTGTCCGACAGCACGTCCGTGACCCGGGACCACTTCCGCCACGCGCGCACGAAGAAGCGGTTCATGTGCTCACCGTGCTTGAAGATGGCCCAGCAGAACACGGGCACCGGCACCGCCATCACCAACCCCAGCTTCCAGTCCAGGCTGAGGAGCACCGCGCTCAGACCCACGAGCATCACCGCGGACAGGGACACGTCCACCACGCCGAAGGCGAGGAACTCCCACAGCCGGTCCGTGTCCGAACTCACCCGCGTGATGAGGCTGCCCGTCTTCTTGCGTGAGAAGAAGCCCAGGGACAGTCCCTGGAGGTGCTCGAACAGCTCGATTCTCAGGTCCCGGGCCACCAACTCGCCCAGGACGGACATGTAGCGCAGGCGCACCAGGGCCGAGGCCTGGCGCACCACGTAGACGAGGGCCATGGCCGTCACCGCCAGCCAGGCTACGGCGCCTCCCCTCTCGACCGAGAGGAAGCCGTCCTGGACCGGCCGAACCACGGAGTCGATCAGGTACCCGGCCAGGTACGGTGGCACGAGGCTGACCGCCGTGATGATGGTCGCCGCCAGGAAGCCCAAGGCCACGCGCCGCCGGTAGGGCCGCAGGTACCCCAGCAGCCGCCACAGGACCGCCGCCTGGTGCCCGGCTACCAGCGCCTGGGCCTCCCGGATGGGTCCCGCGACGCCGCGAGCGTACTCGAGGTCGGCGTCCGCCGCCGGTACGCTCATGCCTTCGAGTTCCTGCTCGAGGACGAAGCGGACGTTTTCCACGGCCCTGCGCTGCCGGTGGGTGTAGCGGACCACGGCCAGGGCGGGAGCATCGGGCTCTCCCAGGAAGGTCAGCGTGCTACCGGACAGGCCGGGCGTCTCCCGGACGGCGGTCAGGCGGCGGCGGGGGAAGGACTCCACGACCCAGTCCCCTTCGTGCCGGCGCGCCAGGGCCACCGACTCCTCGCCCAGAGCCAGCCACACCTCCGTGAGCCGCAGACCCGCGTCCAGGTCCGCCAGGGCGTAAAGCTGGACCGGGCGCCCGCCCCAGGCGCGCTCCACGGCGCGGCGTGTGTCCGCCGGCATCCGGGCGGGCTGGTCCGTGTACCGGGCGATGATGTCCCGGTCCACCGTGCTCTCGTTCTCGGCCATCCGTCTTTCTCGAGGTTCAGGGAATAAAAAACCGGCCTTCCGTCGTGCTGCCTGGCGTCTGCTGCCTGGGCGGCGGAAGTCCGGATACCCTGCCTCTACGATGGCTGTAGTAGTGTTAGGTGTCCGCCTCCCGCACGGGCAACGAAATGGGCGCCTGCGCCCACCGGCCGAGGAGATACGACGCGCACAGCCGTACCACGGCCGGATCCGCCGCGGCGGAGTCCGGGCCGAAGCCCTGGCTGGTGGTGTGGATTCGTCGCATCTCTGAAACGTCCTCGAGAGAGTCCCTGCGCTCCCCTTCCGGGAAGCTCGTTAGATACCTACGCCGGCGCCCGGAGTCAAGTCTCCAGGAGCGCGTCCACCGCCTTCCGCAACTCGCTGGACGCGAAGGGCTTCTGGAGAATGCCGTGGGCGCCTAGCTGTTCCGCCATGCCCAGAAGGATGTCCTTGCTTACCAAGCCACCCCCGGAAATGGCCAGGAGAGGAAGCTCGGGCCAACGCCGCCGAAGCGCGAGCATCAGCTCGATGCCGTCCATCCCGGGGAGGACGAGATCGGCGACCACCAGATCCAGCGCCCGTGCGTCGGCCCACTCCAAGGCGGTTTCGCCGTCCGCCGCGGTCACCACGTCGTGGCCGCACGCGACGAGTTCCTTGCGAATCACCCCTACGACATCGGGGTCGTCGTCCACCACGAGGATCCGGGCCATGTTTCGAATCTTCCCTTCCCGCGTGAGGCGGG
>DASWKP010000175.1:0-13909 GCA_036396575.1 Longimicrobiales bacterium
CGCGATGACGCCGTCCCGGACGAGCACCGCCCGGCCCGCCACCACGACGCCGCGATCCACGTCCACCACACCGACGTCCAGAAAGACGACGGTGGTGTCAACCTGGAGCAGAATGCCAGCCGCGGCGTCTCGGGCGACGGCCGGGGCAGCGGTGGCCAGGACCGACACCGCCGTGAGGGCGATGAGAGCTCGCGCCGGGGCCGTCGGGCTGGAAACCGCTGAAGGAGCGGCGAGGGCTCGCGTCACGACGGCGAGAATGGAGGTGACCGTCGAGGCTGGGGGTCCTCCGGGTGGCGACCCGGAACCCGGGTTCTGACGAACCCCGCCCTCGTCACGCGCACTCACCCTCCGCCGCCACATCGGCGGCCGACTGCTCGTTGGCGAACTGTCGCAGTACGTCGGCCCGCTCGCGGGCCGACAGGATCCCCGCGAAGGGGGTCATGTGCCTGAGTTCCCGGGCCCATGGTGAGGGATCGGTGAGGATCGCCAACAGGGCCATCACCGTCCGGGTAGGAGGATCCCCGCAGCCAAGACCAGGCGTCGGCTTCGTCGACAGCCCGATGACGCAACCCGTCGCGCTCCCCTCGTGTCCACAGAGTACCGTTGCCAAGGTCCCCGGGAGATGTCGAAATGAAGATGGCCGTCCGCCCCGATAGAGGTCGCCGTGCGTGGCTGCGCCTCCCTCCGCCGCGCGTCGCGCTCCTGGTCGTCGGGGCCTTGGCGGGCGCGCCGGTGGCGGCGCAGGTCGGGCCGGCGCCGGTCATCGCCGTGGAGAATGGCCGGTGGTACAACGGCCGGGGCTTCGAGGCGGGCACCTTCTACATCCGGGACGGCGTCCTGCGGCGCGAGCGGCCGGCGCGGGTGGACTCGGTGCTGGACCTGGGGGGTCGGTACGTCATCCCGCCCTTGGGCGATGCCCACACGCACAATCTCGATGGCGAGTACGGGCTCGACGCCGTTCGCGACGCCTATGTCTCCGAGGGAACGCTCTACGTCCAGGTGCTCACCAACACGACCACGGGCGCCGCAAAGGTGAAACCCCGGTTCGGCGATGTGTGCTCCATCGACGTCGTCTATGCCAACGGCGGTCTCACCTCGACGCTCAGCCACCCCTTTATGGCCTATGAGCCCCGGGCCATGGGCATCTTCTCCGACTACGCGGCGCATGCCGACCGGATCCGGGCGAGCAGAAAGCGGGAGAACGACGCCTACTGGTTTATCGACTCCCGCGAGGACCTGGCTGACAAGTGGCCGCTCATTCGGGCCACCGACCCGGGCATCATCAAGATCTTCCTCTTGGGTGCCGTGGAGGGCCCGCCCGACATCGGAGAGACGGGCGTGCCCCACGGTTACGGCCTGCGTCCGTCTCTGGTACCCGAGATCGTGCGCCGGGCCGGCGAGGCCGGACTGCGGGTCGCCGCCCACGTCGAGACGGCGGCCGACTTCGCCGTGGCGGTGCGCGGTGGCGTGCGCATCCTGGCCCACATGCCAGGCTACCTCTACGGCATGGCGCCCGACGGAAGCATCGACCCGTCGGCGCCTATGGAGCCTTTCGAGATCTCCGATGAGGTGGCGCGCGAAGCGGGTGAGCGGGGGGTCCTGGTGACCCCCACTGTCTCCCGGACGTACGTGGCTTCAGGGCCCGACTCCGCTGCGGTGGTGGCCCGCCGACAGGAACTCATGCGGCGGAACGTAGCGACGCTTCGCGGGAACGGGGTCCGTTTCATCGTGGGCTCCGACGCGTACGGACGGACGGGCTGGCACGAGATGGATGCCATGCGGGCGTTGGGCGTCTGGGCCGACGAGGAGCTGCTGCGCACGTGGGTGGAGGAGACGCCGCGGAGCATCTTCCCCGGGCGGCGGCTCGGGAGGCTGGAGGCTGGATACGAAGCGAGCTTTCTGGCTCTGGAGGAGGACCCCACGCGATCCGTGGACGCCCTGCGGCACATCGCGCTCAGGGTGAAGCAGGGGTGCGTGCTGGAGGCGCCTTGATGCCGGAACCGCCCCGCTCCACCCGGTAGGACTGTTCCCGATACCGCGTTTTCGGCCCCGTTCCCCGTGGGGCGCGCTCGCGGTAGATCAGGGTGGCGGGCCGCCGTCGCCCCGGGTGGGCCTGAACACGATCCCCCGGAGGAGAGTGGTCTGCCGGGGGAGCTCCGCCTCCCCGGAAGGCATGCCGTTCCGGCTGAAGATGTAGGCCATGACGTCCACCACCTGCTGCCGGGTCATGACACCGGGGGCGTTGGCGGGCATGGTCCGGCGGACCCGGTCCGCCATCTCCGCCAGGGCGATGCCGTTCCAGTTGGCGAAGAAGGCGCCGCCGTTCAGGGCGGGCGCCGCGTCGATGCCCCCGAGTTGGGGGCCGTGGCACGACGCGCACATGCCCCCGTAGATCTCGGCCCCCCGGGCCGCCTGCTCCCCGTTGAACACGCCGTCCCAGGTGCTCCGCTCCTCCTGGGCGGCGCCCGGCCGGACTCCATCGGCCACGAGGAGAGCGACCAGGACCCCCGCGGCTATCACCGACCGGCGCACCGGCCCGGACCTCGACATCATCCCATCCCCCTCCTCTACAGGTCCGAAGGAAGCTTGTAGGCGATGTACTCGCCCGAGTACGGCCCTCCGCTCACCGCCACCACGATGTACTGCTCGCCGTCCAGCATATACGTCATAGGCGACCCGCTCTGGGGAGCCGGCATCCAGACCTCCCCCACCTGCTCACCAGTGGCCTTGTCATAGGCCCGGAGCATGGCCCCACGGGGCCGGTTGGGCAGCGTGGTCACCTGGGGGTCCCCGATGATGACCAGGGTCCTGGTCACCACGAGCCCCACGTTGCCCCGCTGTCCGGTCCTTGGGATGTCCATCCCCCGGAGCGCCGGGTGGTTCCGGATCTGGTCCGGGGTCTCGCCGTGGGGCACGGACCAGATCACCTCGCCCCGATCGAGGTCGATGGCGCTCAGGACGCCGTAAGGCGGCTTGACGATGGGGAGGCCGTCCACGCTGAGCCCCGGAACGTCCACGTCGTCCTGTACGGGGTCGCTGTCCAGGAACGTCTGGGGCCTGGGCGCGTCCGGGTTCTGGCCCGTGCCCGCCGCGTGGCGCAGGCGGAAGCGCTGCCCCCGGATGCCGTACTGGTACGCCAGGTCCGAGTAGCCTGGAGGGGGCTCGGTGACCGAGGCGCCGGAGACGAAGGAGGTGGCCGCGGGCGCGTAGACGATGCCCGTCTCCGGGTCCATGCCGCCACCGGGCCAGTTGGTGCCGCCCGAAGCGTTGCCCACCACGATGGCCCCCAGAATGCCGTTCACGTCGCCGGCCACGGGCGGGTTGTAGACGGGGCCGCGCCGGTAGCGCTCCAGGATCCTCAGGGCCTCGGCCCGCATGGCGGGCGTGAAGTCGATGATGTCCTCGTCCTCCAGGGTGTTCCTGGCGTAGCGCTCGGGCCTGGTGGGGATGGGCTGGGTGGGGGCGTACCACTCGCCGGGCACGTCCCCGGCGGGCATGGGCACCTCCTCGATGGGCCAGATGGGCTCCCCGGTGATGCGGTCGAAGACGTACAGGTAGCTCTGCTTGGAGGGCACGGCCACGACCTGGCGCATGCGTCCCTCGATCTCCACGTCCGCCAGGATGGGCGCGGAGGACATGTCGTGGTCCCAGATGGGATGGTGCACGAACTGGAAGTGCCACTTCCGCTCGCCTGTCCGGAGGTCCACCGCCACCAGGCTCTCGCCGAAGAGGTTGTCGCCGGGCCGGGCGCCACCGTAGAAGTCGGAGGTGGGCGACTCCACGGGGAGGTAGGCCATCCCCGCCACCTCGTCCACGGTCATCTGGGTCCAGACGCCGGTGTTGCCGTTGTTCTCCCAGGAGCCGTCCAACCAGGTGTCGTTGCCGAACTCGCCGGGGCCGGGGATGGTGTTGAAACGCCATACCATCGCGCCGGTGCGCACGTCGAACGCCCGCACCAGCCCCTTGCTGTTGTTGGAGGTGTCCACCGTGAAGCCCTCCTTCATGGCCGAGCCCACGAGGATCAGGTTGCCCACCACCACGGGAGCCGAGTGGAGGCCGATCTCCCCAGTGACCAGGTCGATCTGCTCACCGGCTCCCTTCACGACGCCCTCCTTCAGGTCCACCATGCCGTCCTCGCCGAAGGCCGGATCGGGGTTGCCGGTCCCGGCGTCCAGGGAAACGAGGCGGTATCCGGGCGTGACGTACAGCACCCGCTCGGTGCCCTGCCCGTCGGTCCAGTAGGCCAGGCCGCGGCCGGAGAGCTGGCGGGGCGCGTACCCTCCCCGGGCCCCCTCCCCCAGGCTGTACATCCACAAGAGCTCCCCGGTCCTGGCGTCCAGAGCGATGGCCGCCCGCCGGGTGCCCGCCGTGGTGTAGAGGCGCCCGCCCACCATGAGGGGTGTGCCCTCCAGCTTGTACTCGGGGCGGTTGCCCAGGTTGTCGGTCTTGAAGCTCCAGGCCACCTCGAGGTCGGAGAAGTTGTCCGCGTCGATCTGGTCCAGGGGCGAGTAGCGCGTGCCCCGGGCGTCTCCGGTGTAGCTCTGCCACTCACCGCCCGCCGTGGTGGGGACGAATCCGACTCCATCGCCCGCTCCGCCACCGACCGCCGGGGGTGCCACCGGCTCGCACGCCGACACTCCCAGGCCGAGCACCCCCACGGCCAGGACCCACGGTATGGTCTTCGACATGGCTGATCTCCCGCCTGAGTACGTCGCAACCCGGCTGACAGCAAACCGAGTACAGTAAGCGTGAGAGAGGGGGGAGGGCCAGCGGTGTCGCGCGGAGTTCGATTCGGTTGGGAGGGAGGCAAGCCGAACCGGATCACGATCTCGGCGCGTGGATCACTCCGTGTTGAGCGTCGCCGCGGGATCGACCCGGGCCGCGCGGGCGGCGGGCACCCACGCCGCCACCAGGGCCACGCCCAGGAGGAACGCCCCGGCTGCGCCGAAGCTCCGGGGGTCCCCGGGAGGCACGCCGTACAACAGGCCCTCGAGGAGCCGGCCCACAAGCAGGGCGCCGCCGGCCCCGACGACCAGGCCCACGAGCACGGGGGCCAGCCCCTTTCGCACCACGCTCCCCACCACCCCCGCACCGGGCGCCCCCAGGGCCATGCGGATCCCGATCTCCCTCCGGCGCTGCTCCACGGTGTAGGCCAGCAGCCCGAAGATCCCCGTCGCGGAGAGCAGCAGGGCCATGGCGGCGAACGCCCCGATGAACCCCGCCGCGGTGCGCTGGAAGAAGAGGCTCTGGGCCATGGCCGTCTCGAGCGGCGTCACGTTGATGAGGGGCACATGGGGGTCGAGGGAGGCCACGGTCTGGCGCAGGGCGGCGACGGCCGTGGCGGGGTCGCGGGTGGGCCGGACGTGAACGTACAGGGACGGGGTGTACGCGAACTCCAAGGGGAACCAGGCGTACAGGGTGGGCTCCTCGCTGAAGGAGCGGTACTTCCCCGTGGGAACGACGCCCGAGACCGCGGCGTCCTGGCCGTTGAAGCGGAAGGTCCGCCCCACGGGCCGGTCGTCGCTCCAGAACAGCTCGGCCAGGGCGTCGTTGACCACGATGGACGGCGGCCGGGCCATGCGGTCGGGCTCGCCGCCGGACCGGAACCGGAAGCCCAGGGTCTCGAAGTAGCCGTCGGACACGGCGGACCACCCCACGACCCACCCCGACGGCTCCGGTGGCTCCAGGCCCGGCACGGAGGCCCTGGTCTGGTCCCATCCGGGACCCAGAGGGATGGTGGTGGAGAGCGCCGCCGAGGCGATTTCGGGCGAGGCCCTCAGCCCGTCCAGGAGGGACCTGTAGAACAGCGGTCCCGTATCGTTGTCGTAGCCGTTCAGCCGGAGGTTGATCTCGGCGAGGACCAGACCCTCCTGGTCGAACCCGTGGTCCGTGGCCAGGGCCTGCTCCAGGGTGCGGAGCAGGAGCGCCGTGGACACCAGGAGCACCAGGGTCAGGGCCACCTGTGCCCCCACCAGAGCGCTTCTCCCCGGCGTGCCTGACGGGTTGGTTGCCCCGCGCTTGATGGAGCCTCCCACGTCCGCGCGCGTGGCGTGGTAGGCGGGCACGAGCCCGAACACCAGGCTCGCCAACAGGGCAGCCCCTACCGCGAAGGCCAGGACGGGCCCGTCCATGGGCAGGTCGAGGCCGAAACCGGGGAGGCCCGGTGGCCGGACCCCCTCCACCAGGCGCATGCCCAGGGCCGTCAGGCCGATCCCCGCCCCTCCGGCTACCAGGCCCAGGACCAGACCCTCGGTGAGGAGCTGCCGGGCCAGGCGGGCGCGCCCGGCGCCCAGGGCCAACCGCAGGGAGATCTCCCGTTCCCGGCGGGACGCCCTCGCGAGCATCATGCCGGCGACGTTCACCGCGGCCACCAGGAGGAGGACCGACGCGGAGGCCAGGAGGAGCAGCACGGAGCGGCCCGCCATCTGGCGCTGCCCTGCGGGCAGGGGACTGAAGCGGCTCACCCTGGCGTCTGTGTTGCCGAGCCCGTCGTAGTCGTGGCTGGCGAGGAGGGCCCGGGCCGTGGCGCCCAGCGCCCCCGCGGCGCGCTCCGGCGCGGTCCCGGCCGTCAGCCGCCCGAACAGCTGGAGCCACTCGTTGCCCATGCGGTCGCCGATGTCACGGCCCTGGAGCCGCCCGTAGAGCCCCAGGGGCAGGAAGACCGCCGGGCGGGCGCCGAGCATGGTCCCGCGGAAGCCGGCCGGAGCCACGCCCACCACCGTGAGAGCCTGTCCGTTCACGGTCAGGGTGCCGCCCACGACGGAGGGATCGCGGCCGAAGCGGCCTTCCCACAGGTCGTGGGACAGGACCACCTCCGCGGGGGCATCCACGCGGTCGGCCTCCCCCGGCGCGAAGAAGCGGCCCAGCGCGGGCGTGACCCCCAGGACCCGGAAGTAGCTCGACGACACGTCCAGCCCCAGGCCCGCGATGGCGCCGCCCTCGTTGCTCAGCGTCACGTCGCTAAGGTGATGGGCCGCCAGGTCCAGTGTGCCGGCGGTGCCGTCCCGGTAGTCCAGGTAGTCGGGGAGGGACACGGACCGGGTCGGCGTGCCCGACTCCCGCACCAGTTCCACCCCCAGCAGGCGGTCCGGCTCCGCAACCGGGAGGGGCCGGAGCAGCACGCCCTGCACCGCGCTGAAGAACGTGGTGGCCGCGCCGATACCCACCGCCAGGGTGCCCACGGCGGACAGGGAGAACAGCGGTCCCTGAGCCAGGGCGCGGAAGGCATAGCGGCTGTCCCGCCAGGCCTCCTCGATCCCCCAGGTCCAGCGGGCCTCCCGCACCGCCTGCCGGTGCCGCTCGACGCCGCCGAAAGCCACCCGGGCCCTGCGGCGCGCCTCGTCGGGAGGCACGCCCTCCCGGAGCAGGCGATCCGCCTCCATCTCGATGTGGAAGGCGTGCTCGTCGTCAATCTCCCGCTCGACGCGGGTGGGTCGGAGCACCCCGCGAAGCTGCCAGAGCAGGCCCCGCAGCCTGTCCTTCAGCCGGATCCGTCGGCGCTGGGGCGTCACACGGCCTCCAGCACCAGGGCGACCCCCTCCACGTGCCGCCGCCAGCTTTCTTCCTCGGCGGCGATGTCGGGGCGCGCCGACGCCGTGAGGCTGTAGTACCTCGCCCTGCGGTTGTTCTCCGTGGTCGTCCATTCGCTCACGACGAGGCCTTTCCCCTCCAGGCGCTGGAGCGCCGGGTAGAGAGAGCCCTGGTTCACGTCCAGCAGGCCCCGGGACAGCTCGCGGATGCGCTGCGTGATCCCCCACCCGTGCATGGGCGCCAGGGAGAGCGTCTTGAGGATCAACAGATCGAGGGTCCCCCGCAGGGCCTCGGCGGTGCTCCGGTCGGACATCACTCCTCTCCCTCGTTTCTGTGGATTTCTAGAGAAACTAGGGGCGGGTCCTGTGGGAATCAAGAGGAAGACGTCCCGCCTGGCGCCCCGGTGCGGAGCCTCGCCCTCCCACGTTGGTGGCCCGGAGCCTACCCGCCCCCACGGGTAAGGACGGCGACCCTCACCCGGGGCTCGCCCAGCTCTCCCTCCTCGACGAACGCCACCAGGCCTCCCGGGCCCAGGGCGTCCGGCACGGCCAGCTCGGGGACCCGCAGGGTGCCCAGGTACGTCCCGTCGCCGGTCAGGAGGTCGATGGGGGTGGCCCCGTCGGCGTTCGGCGCCCGGGCCACCCACAGCCGTCCAGCGGGGTCCGCCCGGAGCCCCCGGATCACGGGGATCTCGGGCCAGAACTCCAGAAGGGCGAGCTGCCGCTCCAGGGAGCCTCGGCCCGCGACGGGGAGGGTCCGCCCCCCGGGTGCGACCCCAGCCGCCCGCTGCCGCCGCCGCTCCCGCTCCCGGTCCCGGTCCCGGTCGGTGGTGGGCCGGGGCCGGAGCGGGCGCCCGACCACCGCGACTCCGCCACCCGCGCCGGTGCCAGCCACGATTTCGATGCGGTAATCGGTGGAGTCGGCGAAGGCCAGCCGGCCGTCGGGCAGGACGTCGAAGTGGAGCCCCGGGGCGAAGGCCGGCAGCGCGGTGAAGCCCACCTGGCGGCCCGCCACCTCCTGGCCACCGGAAGCCGCGCCGGCGAGGGCGCGCCACGCCTCAGCGAGCGCGACGGGCTCGCCCGAATCCACCAGGTCGTACCGGTTGAGGGTGTGGAAGGGGGATTCGCCATCCCTGGGGTCGATGAGGGCCACGCCGTCCCCCGAGGCGCTCACCACGCCCCCTCCGGGCATGGCCCGTAGCCGGGCGCCGGGGTAACCCCGCCCGAAGGGAGGGCGGAACTGACGCAGGAACGTCCCGGCTGTGTCGTACACCACCAGGGCCCCGGACCCCGCGTCGAACACCACCAGCTCCCCCGTGCCCGTGGCCGCCAGGCCCATGGGCCGCGACAGCTCCCCTGGGCCCCGGCCGGAGCGGCCGATGGTGCGCACGTGGCGCCCGTCCCTGCCCACGAGGACGACGCGGTCGTTGCCCGAATCCAGGATGGCCAGGCGGCCCGCAGGGTCGAAGGCCACTGCGGCGACGCCCCCCAGCACCTCCCAATCGGCTCCATCCACGGCCCCGACCGTGTAGACGGGCTCCAGCACGGTGGGCAGGGGCACGTCCACGGGCGCCTGCGCCGCGCCGGGCACCGGACCCGCGAGGGCCGCGACCGCGCACAACACGGACCGAAACGTCGCTGCTTTCACCTCCAGACCTCCGCGATGACGATGTGACGCTCCACCCACCCCACCCCGCACCTGGGGTCGGACGGGCTCGAATGGGCGGAGGGTTGCCCGCTCCCAGGCCCTGGGCCGGGGCGGGCCGCGCGGGGCTCCGGGAAGCGCTGGCGGGCGTGGAGATTCCATCCCATGGCTCGTCGTCGTGGCCGTCCTCTCCCTGGCGGCGGTGGCTCTGAGGCTCGTCACGGTGCTCGTCGGCCTGAAACCCCCACCGCCGCCATGCCGTAGAGGCACGATGCAGGCAAGGTAGACATCGTGCGAGGAGTGACCGTGGGCCGAGACTTTCCCGGAGAGTTCGAGCAGATGGTGCTGCTGGCGATCCTGCGGCTCGACGAGCGTGCGTTCGCGCTCGCGATCCTCGGTGAGCTCGACGATCAGGCCGGCCGTCGCGTGTCGCGTGGGGCGCTCTACAAGACGCTCGACCGGCTCGAGGCGAAGGGGCTGGTGACGTTCACGACCGAGGACACGACGCCTGAACGAGGGGGGCATCCGAGGCGGCTGTTCCGGGTGACGGCCGCGGGGGTCCAGGTCCTGCGGTCCGCGCGCGAGGTTCTTTTCCGCCTCTGGGACGGGCTCGACCCCGTGCTCGGGGAGCGCCCCGCGTGAGACGCCAGCCGGCCTCGCCTCCGCCGCTCGCGGAGCGGCTGCTGCGGGCGGCGCTCCCCGAGGGCGTCGTCGGCGACAGCATCGTCGGGGACGCGCGGGAGGAGTTCGCGGCACGCACGCGAGCGCAGGGGCCGCGTGCCGCCGCGCTCTGGTACTGGACCCATACGCTGCGCGTCGCCGCCGTGTACCGAGTCGTCGCGCCGATCGAAGACAACGTGAGGAAGGGGAGGCAGGCCGAGATGGGAACGCTCTGGAAGGACCTGAAGCTCGGCGCTCGCTCGGTGCTGCGCATGCCCGGCTCGGCCGCGATCTCGGTCGTCGTGCTCGCGCTGGGCATCGGGTTGTGCTCGTCGATGTTCAGCATCGTGTACGGGCTCTACCTCCGCGGCTACGGCTTTCCGGACGAGGACCGGATCGTCGTGCTCTGGGGGGACCTGCCCAAGCAGGGCGACACGCGCCGGAACCTCTCGATCCACGACCTGGCGGACTACCGCGCGCGCGCGTCGTCGTTCGAGCACGTCGCGGGCATCAGCACCGGGACGGTGAACCTGAGCGGCCCCGGCGACGAGCCGCTCCGCTACAGCGGCGCGTTCTTCACCGCCAACACCCTGGACGTGCTCGGCGTGCGACCGATCCTGGGCAGGGGCTTCGCGCCGGGCGAGGACGGCCCCGACGCGCCCTTGAACGTGATCCTGGGGTACGCCGCCTGGCGCGACGACTACGGCATGGACCGCTCGGTCGTCGGACGAGGCGTCAAGGTCAACGGCGAGCTGGCGACCGTCATCGGCGTCATGCCGGAGGGCTTCAGGTTCCCCGAAAGCCACGAGGTCTGGGTCCCGTTCCGGATGGACCCGCTCGGCACCGAGCGGGGCAGCCACTCGACCGGGATGATCTGGGCCAAGCTCCGTGAGGGCGTCACCAGAGACCAGGCGGAGATCGAGGTCGCGTCGATCGCGCGGCAGCTCGAGGTCGAGCATCCCGAGCTCAACGAAGGGCTGGCGGCACACCTGGAGACGACGGTCCAGACCAACATGAACCCCCAGCTGAACCTGATCTTCGGTGCGATGATGGTCGCGGTCCTGTGCGTGCTGCTCGTCGCGTGCGCGAACGTGGCGAACCTGCTTCTGGCACGGGCCGCGATGCGCACCCGCGAGGCGGGCATTCGCGCGGCGTTGGGCGGTGGGAGGCTGCGCGTCATGTTGCCCTTCTTCGCCGAGGCGATGGTGCTCGCCAGCGCCGGCGCGCTGCTCGGCGTCGCCATCACCTACCCGTCGGTCGGCTGGTTCGACGCGATGACCGCGACTGAGCGCACCGGGCGCCCGTACTTCATGGTCTTCACGGTCGACGCACCTATTCTGCTGTTCGTCATCGGGCTGACCGTCTTCACCGCGCTGGCGGCGGGGCTGGCTCCGGCCTTCAAGGTGTCCCGGGCCGACGTCAACACGGTCCTCAAGGACGAGGGTCGGGGCTCGTCGAGCCTGCGGCTCGGCAGGCTCAGCCGCGCGCTCGTGACCGCGGAGGTGGCGCTGTCCTGCGCGCTACTGGTGGCGGCCGGCCTCATGACGAAGAGCATCGCGAAGATCGGCAGCTACGAGTACGACTACCGGACCGACGGGCTCTTCACGGCGCGGGTCGGGCTCTTTCAGGCCGACTACCCCGACGGGGAGGCGCGCCAGCGCCTGTGGGAGGAGCTGCTCGCCGGGTTGCGGGCCCTGCCCGGCGTGCAGGCGGCGGGGCTCGGCAGCGGTGTGCCGCACAACGGATCCGGGTCGACGCGCGTTCAGGTCGCTGGCCGGGTGTACGCGGACGTCCAATCGATGCCGTCGATCCAGTGGTTCAGCGTATCCGAGGGGTACTTCGCGGCGCTCGGCGTCGAAGTCGAGGGCCGCGACTTCGGCCCGCAGGATACACGGGATGTCGATCTCGTCGCGATCGTGAACCAGCCGATGGTCGACCGCTACTTCGACGGCAAGCCGCCGATCGGACTGCGGTTCCGCGCTGGGGCCGCGGATACGCTACCATGGCTGACCGTCGTCGGCGTCGTGCCGGACCTGCACGCCGACGGCCTGGCTGGGCAGGGCCTTCCGGGCTTCGAGCCGGCGGCGTTCTATCAGCCTCTGCGGCAGAGCGTACCGTCGTTCGCGAGCATCCTGGTCGCGCCGATCTCGGGTGACGCGCTGGCCGTGACCGCAGACGTGCGCGGGGTCGTGCGGCGCATCGACCCAGACCTTCCCATCTACAACGTCTACACACAGGCACAGGTGATCGACCGAAGCGTCTGGTTCTACTCGGTCTTCGGAACCGTCTTCATCGCCTTCGGCTTGGCGGCGCTCTTCATGGCCTCGGTCGGCCTATACGGGGTCCTCTCGTTCGCCGTGAGCAGGCGAACCCATGAGATGGGCATCCGCATGGCGCTCGGTGCCGGCGCGCGTGACGTGATCGCCCTCGTCGCGCGCCAGGGCGCCTCGCAGCTCGCCGTCGGGCTTGGGCTCGGAATGGCGCTCGCGTTTGGGATCACGCGACTGATCGGCATCCTCATGTTCGAGGTCGACCCACAGGACCCGGTGATCTTCGGCTCGGTCTTCCTGACGATCGTCCTGGTCGGCGCGGCCGCGGCGTACGTGCCGGCCCGGCGGGCGACGGTGGTCGATCCGGTCGAGGCGCTGCGGGCGGGGTGACGACGTAGGGTCACCTCGCCGCCTCGAGGAGGATTGGCTGGTTGCGCGGGGCGTACTCCGGGTAGGGCCGCGCCGTCGTGTTGCCCGCGGCGCCACGGGTCGTCGCGCCCCCCCCTCTCACACGATAGGACTAGTGCCTGGCTCACTCTTTGAGCCGATACCCGCGGACACTACGGCAGCCTAGACTACTGTGCACACACACTGCGGTGGAGCCACCTCGTTCCAGGGCATTCAGAATCCTCATGAAACGCTGGACTATTCTCCTCCTGGCAGTCGCAGGCTGCAGCGACGCGTCCCCGTTTGCGCCTGAGGCGTTTTCGCGGATCCCGTGCACGCCGCCTGCGAATCTGGTGGCGCTGATCACTGGGCCAGCGTTCGCGCCAGTCGCAATGCGTAGCGCGTTGCTGCACGCCGCGAACCGGATGAGCGTCGCGCTCGGGACCGACGCGGATGTACGGTCGCTTAAAGACGCGACCAACAGCGTCGCCGCCAACATCGCCGCATCAGAGAATGATGGAGCGTGCCGAATGCTGTCGATTTCCGCCGATTTGCTCGAGGGGCTGCCCGACACTCCGGCGACCTTGCCCGATCGTGACGGCATTCGGCTGATATTCGCGCTGACGGCTCACTCCCTTACCGCGGCCATAGAGCCATGATCCGGTGGCTGTCGCTCGGCCTCTCGAGCCAGACTCGGGTCTGCGCGTTGGCGATGGCGCTGGGTATATTCGCGGCGCCCGGTCTTTCAGCACAGGTCTGCCGCGGGGGAACAGACGTGTCACCCGGGTGGATAGCGGTCGGATACGGGCGGGCGTCAGGGAATGCGAGCGTCATCGGCGCCGATTTCGCAAGGCGGCTATCACAGTCGTTCTCCGTGTTCGGTGTCGGCGATCTGACCGCATACCCGGCCCCCGGTCCGCGCCGGAGCAGGCTCGGGATCGGCGGGGCGTTCACAATGATCCGCTCGAACGCCGTCGACGTGTGCCTCACCGCCGCCATCGAGCGGGAACGCATCACCAATCTGACCGTCCTGCGCGTGCCTGTTGGTGTTGCGCTGGCTTGGTCCACGACGTTCGCAAGTGGACGGGCGCGCTTCGGGCTCCATGCCGAGCCCTCCTTGGTCTACACCCACAAATCCATCGCGACGTATACGCACACGTCCGGTCCCTTGTCTGGTCGTATCGGCATGGTGATCGGTTTTCGCCGTTTAATAGGTGGGCTGGAATTCGTGAACGCGTTCGACAACGATGCGAAGTGGAACGCGCGAGTTCGTCTCGGAGTAACTGTTTAGCGGGCGCGGCCAGCGGTGACGCGGACTCTGTTGTTGAGGGCTGATATTCTCTTGGTGAGGTCGGCCTGGGTTGGCTGAGGCAGGCGGCGCGCTTTTGCGAGAGCGAGCACGGCATCGCCGAGCAGGC
>DASWKP010000176.1:0-2149 GCA_036396575.1 Longimicrobiales bacterium
CTCGACCGCGAGCTGCGGCTTGTTGAGCTTGAGATCACTGTCCACGTTGACGAGCTGCGGATTCGTGCGTGCGCGCGCGATCATCCGCTCCACCATGCGGTCCAGCTCCTCGTAGCTATTTCCCTGCACCACGAACTGCACCGGCTGGTTGCGAAAACTCTGGCCCAGGGAGGGCGGATTATTGGGGAATGCGAGCACGCCGGGCATGCGCGCGAACATCTTCGGTCCGACTTCCATGGAGATCGCGACCTGGTTGCGCTTGCGCTCGTTCCAGGGCTTCAGCCGCACGAACGAGAGCGCGAAGTTCACCGGGTTCGGACGCTCCAGGCCCGGCGGTAGCTCCCGCCTCGCGGATGTGGTAGCCCGAGATGGAGATGGGGTTGTATTTGGGGGCGTGCTCGCTGCACCACTCGAACATGTCCACGATGAGGCGGAGCGCCGGCTCCGGCGGATACACCCAGGCGTGCTGGGCCTGGTACTCCTTGAGGATGTCGTTCTGCGCGGTGCCCCGGAGCTCGGCGGACGGCACGCCCTGCTTCTCCGCGGCCGCCACGTAGAAGGCGAAGAGGATCGCCGCCGGGCCGTTGATGGTCATGGACACCGAGACGTCCCCCAGGGGGATGCCGTCGAAGAGCGTCTCCATGTCCGCCAGGGAGCTGATGGCCACGCCGCACACGCCCACCTCTCCCAACGAGCGGGGGTGGTCCGAGTCGTAGCCCATCAGGGTCGGGAAGTCGAAGGCCACCGACAGGCCCGTCTGGCCGTGCTCCAGGAGGTACTTGTAGCGCTCGTTGGTCTCCTCGGCCGTGGCGAAGCCGGCGAACTGGCGCATGGTCCACAGCCGGGTCCGGTACATGGTCGTGTACGGTCCCCGGGTGAACGGGTACAGGCCGGGAAAGCCCAGGGCCTTGCCGTAGTCGGGAGCGCCGGCGCGGTCCGCCGGCGTGTACAGCGGCTTCACCTCCCGCCCCGACAGGGTCGTGAACGCCTCGTCGCGCGTGGGCGTACCTTCGTACTCCGCCTCCCAGCGGGCCAGCTCGGCCTCCAGCGTCCGGATCTCCTCCTCCCTGACCCGGATGGCATCCCTCAGCTCCGTGGGGGCCAGCACGCTCTTCTCGATGGTCGACATCCTCTCTCCTGTCCGGGCGCTCACCTTCCGGGGCGCGGGGTCCGGGGCGGCTCCAGGTCCCGCTCGAAACGGGTAACCCCGACACCGGAAGATGTCCCGGAGCCGGCGGAAGGGTCAACGCGTCAGCGTTCGGAGGCGACGCGGGGGTGGCGAAGCGCGCACCGGATCGCTAATCGTGTCAAGCGAACCCCCCAGTCCCAAACGCCCCGGGAGCCGGCCATGTCGCACCCCTGCGCCCCGCACCGGATCCGTCGCTTCGCGCCCCCCCTCGCGTCGTTGCTCCTCCTCACCGTGGCGGCGCCGCCCGCCGAGGCCCAGGAGCGCGCCGCCAACGTCCGGGAGATGCTGGAGCCGCGGGTCGACCGAGCCTACTCCGACCTGATCCGGGAGATCACCACCGAGGACTTCTTCCTCACGCCCCTGGTGGACCACCTCCCCGAGTCCGAAACCGTGCCGAGCCCCCTGGATCACTTCGGCACCATCGCCGGCGCGCCCGACATCCTCCACTACCCGGAGGAGATCTACGCGTACATGCGCGCCGTGGCGGCGGCCTCCCCGAGGGTGGAGGTCTTCACCATGGGGCAGACCGAAGAGGGGCGCGAGCAGGTGTTGGTGGTGGTCTCCGACGAGACCACGATGGCCCGCCTGGAGTCGAACAAGGACATGCTCCGCCGACTGGGCGATCCCCGTGCGACGACGGCCGAAGAGGCGGAGCGGATCATCGGCGAGGCCAAGCCCATCTACTGGGCCACCGGGGCCATCCACTCCCCGGAGACGGGGTCCCCCGAGATGCTCATGGAGCTGGTCTACCGCCTCGCCACGGGAGAGAGCGAGTTCATCCGGGCCATCCGGCGCGACCTGATCTTCATGACCACGCCGGTCGTCGAGGTGGATGGGCGCGCCAAGGTCGTGGACCTGGCCATGGCCCAACACCGCGCTCCGGATCTGACGGTGCCCGAGAGGCCGCTCTACTGGGGCCAGTACGTGGCCCACGACAACAACCGGGACAACATCGGGCTG
>DASWKP010000177.1:0-11163 GCA_036396575.1 Longimicrobiales bacterium
GGCCCGGATGTTCTCCTCCACCACCGCGGTGGCGATCTGAGCCGCACCCGGATGAGTCGGAAGCGCCATCCCGGCCAGGCATCCCAGGAGAAGGACCGCGCGCCGGAGCCGGGCCCGTGAGAGCTGGACGATCAGACGAGGGAGCATGTGAAACGAACCGGACCGGAGGGTGTTAAACGTTCAGCGACCCGAGGGGCCCGAGCACCGGGCGTCGGTCACACCGGTGGAGAATCTGCCGGCCCGTGACCGGGGCGTCAATCGAGCCAACCTCCGGGATCCGACCCGGTCGGGGCCTCTTCGAGCAGCCCCGATTCGTGACCCCCATCAAAAGCCAACCCTCGATCGCTTGCCATGGACAACCTCCGTGCTTGGGCCGGTGCCGTCCTCGTCCTCCTCCTCGGGCCGCTGGCGGTCCACGGGCAGTCCGTCCCGTCGCCGTATCGCTACGTCGAACGGGGGCAGGCGGCCTCCCTGTTCGCCGGCGTTCTCGACCCGGGACAAGGGCGCTTCGGATACGGACCCTCGTCCGGGCTCGTGATCGGTGGACGCTACGCGGTGGAGGTAGGTGGGCCTCTTGCCCTGGAAGGCGTGGCGTCTCTGTTCTCGACGACCCGGGACGTGATCAATCCGGGCCGCGAAGAGGGCGACCGCAAGGTGGCGGAGGCCGACGTCAGTCTGGTCATGATCGACGCGCGACTGCGCCTCAACCTCACGGGCCGGCGGACATGGCACCGGGTGACCCCGTATGTCTACGTGGGCGGAGGTATCGTCTTCGATCGGGGGCCCGCTCAGCCCGGGGACGCGGAGCTCGAGCAGCGGGACCGCTTCAAGTTCGGCACGGGCGGCCTGAGCGTACTGGGCGTCGGCTCCCGGTGGTTCATCCAGTCCAACCTCGCGCTCCGCACCGATCTTCACTTGACGCTCTATCAGCTCGACGTGCCGGAGGGCTTCAAGGACGCGGAACGGGGTTTCGAGGCGGTGGCGAACTCCGAGTGGGTCAGCGGAAGAACCCTGACCCTGGCCCTGTCCTACCTTTTCTGACGGTCACCCCGGGTCCGGGACCGCCCCCATGACCGCCTTCGAGACCAGCCGCGCCGACTGGCTGTCCGTCGAGGAGGCCCTCCATCGCGTACTCGCGGCGGCGGAGCCCCTCCCTCGTGAGGACGTTCCCCTCCTGGAGGCGCTTGGCCGGGCCCTGGCCGAGCCGGTCGTGGCGGGAGCGACCCTCCCTCCCTGGGACAACAGCGCGATGGACGGCTACGCCGTTCGGGCCGACGACATCGCCGGAGCGTCCGAGCCCGCCCCCGTGCGGCTCCGGGATATCGGCAGTGCCCGGGCCGGCTCGTCCTTCCCCGGCACCGTCGAAGCCGGGGAGGCCATCCGCATCATGACGGGCGGGCCCATTCCCCCCGGCGCCGACTCCGTCGTCCGGGTCGAGGACACGGATGGCGGGACCACGTCGGACGGTTGGGTGCTCGTGCGCTCGGACCGCGATGGGGGTCGCCACGTGCGGCCGGGAGGGCAGGACATGAGCGCCGGAGAGGTCCTGCTGGACGTCGGCGACAGCATAGGCCCCGGTCAGATCGCCTTGGCCGCCGCGGCCGGCCTCGCGCGCCTGGCCGTGCGGCGCAGGCCGACGGTGGCGGTCCTGTCCTCGGGCAACGAGCTGCGCGGACCCGTAGACTTCCAGGATGTCGTGGCGGGCCGGGGCGTTCCGGAGACGAACGGCTCGACCCTCGCCGCCGCGGTCGCCGCCTGCGGCGCGGTCCCGCTGCCGCTGGGGATCGCGCTGGACGAGCCGGAGCACATCCGCGCGATGGTGAGGCGATCCCTGGAGGCCGACGTCCTGGTGACCACGGGCGGCGCATCCATGGGCGAGGCGGATCTGTTCAAGCGCGTCCTGGAGGAGGACGGGCTGGACGTGGACTTCTGGCGGGTGCGCATCCGTCCGGGCTCCCCGTTCAGTCTGGCGCGACTGCCGCGGGAAGCGGGCACCCGGAGCCTTCCCGTGCTCGGCCTCCCTGGCAATCCGGCGTCCGCCTTCGTGACCTTTCAACTCTTCGTGCGCCCGTTCGTGCTGCGTCTCGCGGGCCACGCCCGGGTTCATCGGCGGTGGTTGGACATGGTTGCGGGCGAGCGCCTCTCATCGACTCCGGACCTGTGCCACTTCCTGCGGGTGGTCGTGGACACGGACGCGGGCGCCCCGCGAGCCTGCCTCACGGGGCACCAGGGCTCCGGGCTGGTAGGGAGCCTCGGCCGCGCTCATGGCCTCGCGGTCCTGCCGGAGGGAACGGAGACGGTGGAGGCCGGTGATCCCGTGCGCGTAGTCCTCCTGGACGACATCCCGGGCCCATCGGCCACACCGGGCTGGGCCCCCAGCGCCTCGTTCCCGAAGGCATGACCGTCCGCCAGCCCCTACCACGCCGGGGCCTGGCGCTCGCCGCCGGCCTGGCGCTGTCAGCGGCCGGCGCGTGCGCCCTGCCCCGGTGGCCCGTCGAAGCCCCGGTGACGTCCGCCTTCGGCGTCCGATTCCGTGGCCTTGTCCCCGACGTGCATCGGGGGGTTGACCTGGCGGTACCGGTGGGAACGCCCGTGCGGGCCATGGCGCCAGGGGAGGTCCGCTTCGCCGGAACCATGCGGGGATACGGTCGGGTGGTGTGGCTGGACCACGGCGGGTCCGTCCTGACCGTCTACGCCCACCTTTCCGAAGTCGGAGTGGAGGCGGGAGAACACGTGGGAGCCCGGCACGTCATCGGCCTGAGCGGCGAGAGCGGCGACGTCACCGCTCCCCATCTGCACTTCGAGATCTGGAGGTGGGGGCGAGTGGCCGACCCGGTCCCCCTGCTCGGAGGGCCTCCGGGTCGGTCGGATCCACCCGAGTAGGCAGCGGGACTTCGGAATCGAGCCACTAGTCGACCCTGAGCGCCTTCACCGCCTCAGTGAGGCGGGGCACGACCTCGAAGAGGTCCCCCACGATGCCGTAGTCGGCCACGTTGAAGATCGGCGCGTCGGGGTCCTTGTTCACGGCCACGATCGTCTGGGCCGTGCGCATGCCCGCCAGGTGCTGGATGGCGCCGCTGATCCCGATGGCGAAGTAGAGCTTCGGCGAGACGGTCTTTCCCGTCTGACCGACCTGCTCCCCGTGAGGACGCCAGCCGGCGTCCACCACGGCCCTCGAAGCGCCCAGGGCCGTGCCGTCGCCCAGGGCGTCCCTGAGCCCCTCGAGCAGACCCCAGTTCTCGGGCCCCTTCATGCCCCGACCCCCGGACACCACGGTAGTGGCCTCGGTCACGTCCAGATGGCCGCCGCCGCTTGCCTCGAAACGGAGCGTGCGGCTCTTCCCGTCCTCGGCGGCGATCTCGACCGCCACGCTCTCCACGGTTCCGGCCGCCGGACGCTCCCGAGGCTGGAACACGTTGGGTCGGATCGAGAATACGGCCGGCGTGGCGTCCAACGTGATGCGAGCGAAGGCCTTGCCGGAGTACACCGGGCGCCGGAGACGCAGGGCTCCGCCCTCGACCTCCACCTCCGTCACATCCGTGGCCAATGGGACGTCCAGGCGCACCGCCACCCGGGGTGCAAGGTCCTTCCCAAGGGCCGTGGCGCTGAAGACGACGGCGCCGTAGCCCCCGTCCCGGGCGACTCCGGCCACGATCCGCGCGTAAGCCTCGGCGGCGTAGGGGGCGAGGCTCGGGTGCTCCGCGACTCCGACCCGGTGGAGCCCGTAGCCGCCCATGCCGCCAAGGGCCTCGGCCAGACCCGGCCCGCCCACCGCGACCCCGTGGGCCACGCTCCCCATGGACTCTGCCAGGCGGGACGCAACCGTGGCGGTTTCGAGGGCGACTCCCCGGGGAGAGCCGTCCCGCTGTTCGATAAAGGCGAGCACGTCGCCCATGGATGACCTCCTTGAGCGTTCAGCTAAAGGGCCTTGGCCTCTTCACGGAGGAGCCGGACCAGCTCAGGAACCGCATCGGTGCCCTCACCCACGACACGACCCTCGGGGCGCTCCGGTGGATACTCCAGAGCGTCCACCCGGAGTCTGGCCGGGGCCACCTGGACCTCCTTTTCCTCCAAGGGCTTCCGCTTGGCGGCCATGATGCCCTTGAGGGACGCGTATCGCGGGTCGAAAGCCCCCTTGGTCACGGTGACGACGGCGGGCAGATCCACCTCCACGATCTCCGCGCCTCCCTCGACCTCCCTGTGGCAGACCGCCTTCCCCCCCTCCAGCTCGAAGGTGGCAACCGACGTCACGCAGGGTCTCCCGAGGAGGGTTGCCACCATGGGCCCCACCTGCTGCTGGTCATCATCCGCGGCCTTCACGCCGAAGAGGACGAGGTCGGCCGGAGCGCCTTCCAGCTCCGCCGCCAGTGCCTTCGCCGTGCTCAGTCCATCGGTTCCCGCATCACCAAGCAGGAGCACCGCCCGGTCCGCGCCCATGGCCAGGCTGGCGCGGAGCTGCTCCGCCGCCGCCGCGTCACCGAGGGTCATGACGGCCACTTCCCCCTCTCCCGCCGCCTCCTTCATGCGAAGAGCCGCTTCGACAGCGTACTCGTCGTAGGGGCTCACGATGTATTTGACGCCGCTCGGGTCCACCGACTTCCCGTCGTCCGCGATTCGGATCCGGGTCTCCGTGTCGGGCGTCCTCTTGATGCACACGATGATGTCCAAAACCGACCTCCGAACGCTGATTCGAGGGGTCCGGCCCCACCCCTGACGTCATTCCCCACCCGTCACAAGCCGCCGGAATGTACCCTTGGGATCAGGGCGATTCAACCTGATGCGCGACCGGCTCCGAGTCCGTTTCGGTCGACGGCGACCGAGGGCCGGTGCCAGGAACGCTCTTAGAGTGTCGCGCCGAGAGCCGCGAAAGCCACGACCGCGACGAGGCCCCCGATGAGGGCGTACGGAAGCTGCGTGCGGACGTGGTCGATGTGATCGGTCGCGGCGGCCATGGAGCTGATGATGGTCGTGTCGCTGATCGGAGAGCAGTGGTCGCCGAAGATCCCTCCCGACAGCGACGCCGCCACGAACGGCGCCAGCGGAAGGCCCAGCGCGGATGCGGCGGGAACGGCGATGGGCAGCATGATGGCGAAGGTGCCCCAACTCGTGCCCGTGGAAAAGGCGATGCCGGAAGCCACCAGGAAGATCAGGGGCAGGAAAACCCCGGGCGGCAGAAGGCCCGACGTCACCTGGGCGACGTAGATTCCCGTGCCCATCTCGTTGGTCACGTCCTTCAGCGACAGGGCCAGGAAGAGGATCAACGCCAGGGGCACCAGCCCCCCCGCTCCTTTGAGGGTCACGTCCATCAGCTCGTGGATCGTGAAGCGGCGGGGCAGAAGGAGGAGCCACGCGGCCGCCAGCCCCGAAAGCCCCGCCCACACCACGCTCGTGGAGCCCGAACCCCGGATCATGGACCCGTCCCCGGTGATCAGGAGGCCCACGGGCATCATCGCCACCATGACGGCGATCGGGATGACCATGTTCCGGGCCTCAGGCGGAATCCGGTCGTTGGGCGGTGGCGACAGGATGCCCTCGTCGATCATGGGCGTGGAGTCGGGCCACAGCAACTCCCCGTTCCGGGTGCGCGCCTCGGCCTTCTTCATGGGCCCGATGTCGAACCCGAACAGGATCGTCACGAGCGCCAGAAGGACAGCCGCGATGGCATAGAAGTTCAAGGCGATGGCCTGGATGAACACACCCAGTGGATCCTCGACGCCCAGCCCCTGGAGGATCCCCAGGTTGTAGGCCCCCCAAGCATTCAAGGGGATGAGGACGCAGATGGGGGCGGAGGTGGAATCGATGATGTAGGCCAGCTTCTCGCGGGACACCCCGTGCCGGTCCACCAGGGGTCGTGCCACGGATCCGGCGACGAGCACCGTGATGTTGGACTCGATGAAGATGACGACCCCGATGACCCAAGCCAGGAGCTGCGCTCCTCGCCCGGTCTGTACCCAATTCCGTGCCTCGAGCCACCGGACGAAGCCTCTCACGCCTCCCGACCACTCCACCGTGGCGATGAGCGAGCCGATGACGAGTGTGAAGAGGATGGCCTTGGTTTCGCCGGGGTCCGACAGGACCGCCACCGTCTCTTCGATGGCCATTCCGAGACCCACGATGGGATTCCACCCGACCAGGATGGTCCAGCCCAGCCATACGCCACCCGCCAGGGACAGGTAGACCTGACGGCTCCAGATGGCCAGGATGATCGCCAGGAGGGGCGGCAGGACGGAGACCCACGTGGGATCGGTCACGAAGCCACCTCACGCGCGCTCGTCACGAAGCGCAGGGGCCAGTCGGCCGCCGCCCGGACGCCGACACGGCCCGTGACCTCCACCGTCTCGTCGGGGACCGGATCGCCCGCCACGATGCGCAACGGCCGTCTGCGCAGATCGTGACCGTAGAGGTCTCCCGTCACGCCCAGCGCCGCCGCCAGGCGTCCCGGCCCGGTCGCGAGGTCGTTGGTCCGCCCCCGCCGTCGGGCCATCACGCCGAGACCCTCCACGGGATCGGCGCTTCGGATCAGGACCGCCTGCGCCTCACCCTCGGCACCGGTGACGGCGTTCAGGCACCAATGGACGCCGTAGATGAGGTAGACGTAAGCCCGCCCCGGGGGGCCGAACATGACCCGATTCCGGGGCGTGACGCCCCGGCGGGTAGCCGCGTGTGAGGCCGGGTCCTCCGGCCCCCCATACGCTTCGGTCTCCACGATGGTGGCCACCGTTCGGTGCCCCTCCACCGTGGACTCCAGGCGCGTCCCCAACAGCTCCCGCGCGACCTGCCTCACGTCCCTGGCGAAGAACGAGGTCGGGAGGGCCTCGCGGAAAGTCGTCAGGACCGGCGGCCCCTGCGGGTGCGCCGGGTCCGGCGTGGCGCGGAGCTCCCGGCGGAGGGGGTTTCCCCCGCGACCAGGCTCGCGGACCTGCGGCGGTAGTCCTCCGCCCACGCCTCCAGAACGGCATCCGCCCTGGCCGGCGGAACCACGGTCGCGATGCGGGACGGGTCCGAATGGAGGACCTGGAACAGCCCGTCCCCCAGCTCGTCCACGAGAGCCACGGCGGTCTTGGCGCCCACTCCCTTGTAGGAGTTGGTCAGGTACCTGATCGCGGCGTCGCGGTCCGTGGGCAACCCGAGGGTCGCGGGGTCGACGGTCTCCGTGGGCGGGGACGACAGTGCCTCCACGACGCGCACCGAGGCATCCGTCCCGCCCGCCAGCGAGACAGCCTGCCCTTCCAGAAGCTCCGGCGCGCCCTCGGCGCCCCTCCGCCTCGTGGAACCCCTCCGCGCCCGCAGGGCGAGCCGGGTGGGCGCGTCCGACCCGACGGGGGGCCGGCGCTCCGCCTCGTCCTCGGCCGCCGGGATCGTGTCCGGCTCGACCGCGTCGGGCGCGGTGCCGCTGGAGGACTCCACCGGGCTGGTGTCGCCCTCCGCGCTGCCGCCGGGGAGCGAGACCGCGAGGTTGCCCTCGTCGGTGGTCCTCAGGTCGATCACGCCATGATCCCGGGCCTGCCGCAGGAACTTGCTGAACTTGCTGAACCCGAGCTCGGCCTCGTCGAACGACGGGTCGAGGGTGAGCAGCCTCCGCTTGGCGTCGGAGTCCCTCACGGCCTCGCGGCCTTCGGACGTCATGGCCTCCACGGCTCGCCGCAGGAGGTCGTAGGCCGCGTGAAGAGGGTCACCGGCCGCTCCGCCGCCGCTGACCGGAGGGCTCGCTTCCTGGTCCTCCGGAGCGGCCTCCTGAGGCGGCTCCACTGGAGGCTCCGGATCCGCGGATCGAGGCTCCCGCCCATTCCGCCCGCCCCGTCGCCCGCGACGATCCCGGTCACGGTCACGCTCCGGGTCACGTTCACCTCGGCCGCGTCCGGACGCGGGCGCACGACCGCCACCCTGCCCGTCGCCGGGGGTGACCTCGTACTGGCCGTTATCGAGCTTTCGCAGGCGCAGGAGGTTCCTCGACGCCGCCTCGGTGACGAAGCGGCTGAACTTGCTGAAGCCGAAGTTGCCCTCGTTGAAAGCCGGGTCGAGCTCGATCATCACCTGCTTGAGGCGATCGGAGCGCATGACGTCGTCCCGCTCCGCCATCTTCCTGACGGCCCGTTCGACGAGGACCCATGGATCCGTTGGCTTCTGGTCGGTCTCGCTCGTCTTCTGGAGACCGGCGAGGTTGGTGTAGGAGTAGTACTCGTCACAGTTCTGGACGAGGATGTCCGAGCTGGATTCCTGGATCCCCACGCCGATGACGTACTTCCCGTACTCCTTGAGCTTCAGCACCAGGCTCGAGAAGTCGCTGTCTCCCGTGAGGAGGATGAAGGTCCCGATCTCGGGACGGGTGAAGACCAGCTCCATCCCGTCGATGGCCATTCGAATGTCGGTGGCGTTCTTCTTCGAGCTCCCATAGGCCGGCGCGAAGATGAGATCGATGGAGTTCTCCGACAGTGGCACGATGTACTGCGGATAGCGTCGCCAGTCGGCGTACGCCCGCTGAACCGTGACCTTCCCCCGGATGATGTCGGACTGGAGGAGCTTGCGGAGGTCCTTGGAGAGGTCGCTGCGCATGCCCATGGTGACGTTGTCGAAGTCGATGAGCAGGGCAGCGTTGGGGGCCCCCGGTTGTACGGAGGCCAGCGAGCCCTGATGAGGGGCCCGCAGGTGTGCGGTCGTCATGATTTTGCTTTCTCGTAGTACGTTCGTTGAACATTGCCACGAGACCTCCCCACCCTCGTCCACGTCGTACCGGGTCCGAGCAACTCTCTGCCGGGCCCTGCAGGCATCCCCCATCCAGACTGGACGGAGCCGCGTGCGCGGTCGGATCGCGGACGGGGTCGGGGAAGCCTCGCTACCGGCCCGTCTGCCGTTCGGCCCGGATCATCCGGGCCAGCTCGACGCGCCGAATCTTCCCTGTTCCCGTCAAAGGGAACTCGTCGAGGAAGCGGACCAGGTCCGGAACCTTGTAGTCCGCCAACGTGACCCGACACCAGGACTTGATCTCCTGACCGGTCACGATCGCCCCCTCGACCAGGACGATACACGCGCAGATGGCCTCGCCCAGAACCTCGTCCTGAACACCGACCACCGCCACATCGCGCACCGCCGGATGACCGCGCAAGCGGTCTTCCACTTCTCGGGGGTACACGTTGAAGCCGGAGCGGATGATAACCTCTTTTAGACGGCCCACCAAATGGATGAAGCCCTCCTCGTCCACGATTCCCAGGTCTCCGGTCAGGAAGAACCCGTCGCGATGGAGCGAAGCGGACGTCTCGCGGGGCTGCCGATAATACCCCTTCATGACCCCAGGACCCCGAACGGCGAGCTCGCCCACGCTTTCCTCCGGAAGCTCGCCACCGTCGGTCTCCACCACGCGAACCGTCGTCCCCGGAAGGGGACGGCCCACCGTGAACCGACGCTTCTCATTCGAGTCCCCGGGGGTCGTGATGGCCACAGTGGACGACGTCTCGGTCAGTGAGTAGGCGACCAGGAGCGCCGGGCACAGCGTGTGCTCCACCTCCCGGACCAATCCCTCGCCAATAGGCGCGCCCGCCGCGACCCCCAGTCGGAGCGAGGATACGTCACGGGGCGAGCGTCGCTGTTCGTGGAGCTCCGTGACGAAGAGCGTCGGGATTCCGAACTGGACCGTCACCGCGTGCCGCTCGATGAGGTCCAGCGTCGCACCCCCGTCGAACTCATCCTGGAGGACCAGGGAGGCCCCTGTCATGAGAGAGCCCAGGATGCCCGGCCCGATGCCGAAGATGTGAAAGAGCGCCGTCAGCCCGGCCACGCGGTCCTCCGGCTCGAGCCCCACCGCCTCCACGGTGCCCGCCGCCGTTTGAAGGAGGTTCTCGTGGGTCACCCCCACGCCCTTGGGCTTGCCCGTGGTGCCCGACGTGTACAGGATCGCGAACAGGTCCTCCGCCGGCGCGCAGTCGTGGCTGGGGAAGTCCCTGCCCTCCCCGGAGGAGAGGAGGTCTTCGAACTGGAAGATGCAATCGTCGTACCAGAGGTCCTCCTCGCCCACCGTGACGAGGTACTGAAGCTCCGGCAGCTCCACGAGGAGGTCCTCGAAGACCTGGAGGTAGTCCACGCCGTCGAACGTCTCGACCGTCACGGCCACCACCGCCTCCGAATGCCGCAGCATATAGTGGAGCTCGGGGGTGGTCAGTCGCGGATTCAGCGGCACGATGATGGCGCCGAGCTTGGCGGCGGCGAACATGCTGATCACGAACTCGGGCCAGGCCGGAAGCACCAGGGCGATCCGATCACCCGCCTCGATGCCCAAGCCGTGCAGCGCGGCCGCCAGGGACTCGGCCCGACCGTCCACCTCACCGTAGGTCAGGACGGTGTTTCGGAAGATGATGAAGGGACGCTCGGCGTCCGCGGTGGCCCGATGCGCGAGAGCCGACGCTACCGTGAACCCGCTGAAGCGCTCGGTGAGCGCCATTCATCCCCCCGTCGGATGGTGAAGGTGGGCGCGTGCAAGTATAGAGCCGCCCCATCGGGGCGTCAAACGCGGCACTCCAGGCCGTAAATGCTTATCAAGAAAGGGGTTTAAGGACTCCCTCCAGGGCCGCTGACGGCACCTCTCGGGTCCACCCTCCCTCCGCGTGGGCGGCCACGCCCAGGCGCTCGATCAGCACGTAGCGGGCCTTCCCCTTCCGGCCCTTCTTGTCGCTCCTCGTGAAGGCGCGAACGCGTTCCACGTCCCCCTCCCGCCCGACGGTCCCGGGAAGCCCGAACGCTTCCACCGCGTGACGGATCCTGGTCGCCGTTCCGGGCTCGGTAACGCCGAGGGCCTCCCCGAGGCGGGCCTCGAGGACCATGCCAAGCGACACCGCGGAGCCATGGGGAAGCGCGAAGTCGGAGGCGGCCTCCAGCGCGTGACCCAGCGTGTGTCCGAAGTTGAGGATCTGGCGGAGGCCTCCTTCGCGTTCGTCCTCGGTCACCACCCCCGCCTTGATCTCGACGGATCGCGTCACGGCCCACTCGAGCGTGTCGCCATCGGCCGCGAGGAGCTCGCCGCCCCGGTCCTGGAGTTCGTCGAAGTACGCGGCGTCCAGGATCGCCCCATGCTTGAGCGCCTCGGCGAGCCCTTGCGCCCGTTGGAGTTCGGGAAGAGTCGCGATGGTCTCCGGGTCGGCAACGACGACTCGGGGGGGATGGAAGGCACCCACC
>DASWKP010000178.1:0-15824 GCA_036396575.1 Longimicrobiales bacterium
GTCGACCGCGAAGACGCCCAGTTCGCCGGTCTGCTTGAAGAGTCCCACCAGGACGCCTTCTTCCATGGCCTCGATGGCGTCCATCCTGGGAACCACCTGCTCCAGGACGAACTCCTCGACGACCCCCGCCAGCATGCGGGCCTCTTCGTCGAACTCCTCGGGGATGAAGAGCGTGGCCGGGTCGGTGGGGCCCAGCAGGAAGCTCCCGCTGGAGACCCTGGGGGCGGAGGCGGTGTCGGTCGTCGGGTTCATCGGGACAGCTCCGGTCCGTTGCGTTCGAACAGCGCCGCGGCACCCATGCCGCCGCCGATGCACATGGAGACCACGCCGTAGCGGGCGCCTCGCCGCTTCATCTCGTGGAGCAGGGTGGCCGTGAGCTTGGCCCCGGTGGCTCCCAGGGGGTGGCCCAGAGCGATGGCGCCCCCGTGGACGTTCACCTTCTCCGGGGGAATGCCGAGGGTGCGCACGCAGTACGCCGCCTGGGAGGCGAAGGCCTCGTTGATCTCGAAGAGGTCCACCTCGTCCTGGGAGACGCCGCACCATTTCAGCACCTTGGGGATGGCCTCCACCGGGCCGATGCCCATGATGTCCGGGGGTACGCCTGCCACCTGGTAACCCCGGAGCGTGGCCAGGATCTCCAGGCCCAGCTCCTCGGCGCGGGCCCGGCTCATGACCAGGGCCATGGCCGCCCCATCTGACGTCTGAGACGAATTCCCCGCGGTGACGGTGCCGCCCATCTTAAAGGCCGGCTTCAGCTTGGCCAGGGCCTCGGGGGAGGTGTCCCGGCGCGGGCCCTCATCGGTGTCGAATGTGGTCGTGGTCACCACGCTCTCGCCCCGGGGGCCGGGAGCCTTGAAGGTCACCTCCACCGGCACGACCTCGTCCTTGAAGGCGCCGCTGTCCAGGGCGGCCACGGCCCGCTTGTGGCTCTCGAAGGCGAAGGCGTCCTGCTCGTCCCGGCTCACCTGAAAGCGGCTGGCCACTTCCTCGGCCGTGAGGCCCATGGAGATGTAGGCCTCGGGCATCTCGTCCACGAGGACGGGATTGGGCCGGAAGCGCTCGCCGCTCATGGGCACCATGCTCATGGACTCGGCGCCCCCGGCCAGGATGGCCTTCGCCTGGCCCGTCGCGATGCGGTCCGCCGCCATGCTGATGGTCTGGAGCCCGCTGGAGCAGAAGCGGTTCACGGTGACGGCGGGCACGTGGTGCGGGAGCCCGGCGCGGAAGAGGGCCAGCCGGGCGAGGTTCAGTCCCTGGGGCCCCTCGGGCATGGCGCACCCCAGGATGACGTCGTCCACCAGTGCGGGGTCGAATCCCCCGGCCCGCTCCAGGGCGGCGTTCATGCACGCCGCCGCCAGGTCGTCCGGGCGGGTCTCCCGGAGCGTGCCTCTGAAGGCTCTGCCCACCGCGGTCCTGACCGCGCTCACGATCACCGGCTCGTTGGCGTTGCTCATCTCTAGTTCCTCAGCGGCTTGCCGGTCTTGAGGATGTGCTCCATCCGGTCCAGCGTCAGGGGCTCGTGGCACAGGTACATGAAGGCTTCCTTCTCCAACTCCAGCAGGTAGGCTTCGGACACCCGGGACGACGGGCTCACGTCGCCGCCGGAGAGCACCCAGGCCAGCCGGTCACCCACCACCTTGTCGAAGGCGCTGATCCAGCCGGCCCGCTCCATCTGGTCGAGGCCGATGCGGAGCGCCGCCAGGCCCGGCTCGCCCACCACGCGGATGTCGGTGCGGGGCAGGGGAGGCCGGTACCCCGCGTCGGCCAGCGAGAGCACCAGGGTTCGGGCGTCGTGGAGCAGCCGGTCGCGATTGACGCTCACCCGGTCCGTCCCGCGCAGGTACCCCATCTCCCGGGCCTCGTGGCCGCTGGTGGCCACCTTGGCCATGCCCACCGTCTCGAATGCGCGGCGCACGTACGGAAAGAGGTCCGCTTCCGGGTCGTCCGGGGCCGCCTCGTCGATGCGGCGGAGCAGCTCCTTGCAGCCGCCCCCGGCGGGGATCACGCCCGCTCCCACCTCCACGAGGCCGATGTAGGTCTCCAGGGCGGCGCACACCGCATCCCCCGCCAGGGTGATCTCGCACGCGCCACCGAGCGTGACGCCGTGGGGCGCCACCACCACCGGCACCGAAGCGAAGCGCACGCGCTGGTTGATGCCCTGGAAGCGCTCGACCATCCACTCCACGTCCTCGTAGTTGTCGTCGTCGATCTCGTTGAGGATGAGGAGCAGGTTGGCGCCGGCCCCGAACTGCGGGGCGTCGTTGCCGATGACCAGACCCCGCCAGCGGTCACCCTTGCCCTCCACCTCGTCCAGGCTCCGCTCCATCATCTCCACCAGGCCTGGACCGATGGTGTTCATCTTGGTGTGGAACTCCAGGCACGCCACGCCCTCTCCCAGATCCACCAGGGAGGCGTCCGCCGTCTCGAAGACCACGCCGCCGGCGTCCTTGAGGTCCGCCAGGACCAGGAACTCCGGCTTGGTGGGCACGGGGGCGAAGCCGCCGCCCGCTTGGACGTGCGAGGTCCGGCCCTCCTCCCTCCGGTAGAAGCCGTCAGCGCCCGCGTCGTAGAGATTCCGCGCCAGCGCCGGCAGCTCGTGGCCTTCGGCGGCCATCCGCTCGCACGAGGCCCGGAAGCCGATGGCGTCCCACAACTCGAAGGGCCCCAACTCCCAGCCGAAGCCCCATCGCATCGCCCGGTCCACGTTGACGATGTCATCGGCGATCTCCGGGATGCACGCCGCGGCGTAGCGCACGGTGGCCGAGACGTTCTCCCACAGGAATGCGCCGGCCTTGTCCTTCGCGTGGACGAGGCCCCGCACCCGCTCCCGGACGGAGTCCACCGTCTTCGCCATCTCCAGGGAGGAGATGGCCACCCTCCCCTGGGGCACGTACTCCATGGACGCCGGGTCCACCATGAGGATCTCGCTGCCGTCCTCGCCGCGCACCTTCTTGTAGAAACCCTCGCCGCTCTTGTCCCCCAGGCGACCGGCCTCGACCAAGCGTTTCATGAAGGCCGGCGGATCGAACAGGGCGCGCTGGGGGTCGGCCTCCAGGCGGTCGAAGAGGTTGCCCGCCACATGAGCCAGGGTGTCCAGGCCCACCAGGTCCGCGGTGCGGAACGTGGCGCTCTTCGGGCGGCCCATGGCCGGGCCCGTGAGCTTGTCCACCTCGGCGACGGTGAGCCCCTGCTCCAGCATCACCCGCATCACGTGGAAGATGCCGAAGCAGCCGATGCGGTTGGCGATGAAGTTGGGGGTGTCCTTGGCGTGGACGATGCCCTTGCCCAGCACGCGCTCGCCGAAGTCCTCGAAGAAGGCCACCACCGCGTCCGCGGTGTCGGGTCCCCTCACCAGCTCCAGCAGCTTCAGGTAACGGGGCGGATTGAAGAAGTGGGTGACCAGGAAGCGGGGGCGCAGGGCCTCTGGCAGGGCTTCGGACAGCGCCGCCGCCGACAGCCCCGACGTGTTGGACGTGAGGAGCGCGTGGGGCGCCACCCAGGGCGCCACGTCGCCGTACAGCCCGCGCTTGATGTCCAGGTTCTCCACCACCGCCTCGACGATCCAGTCGCACTCCGCCAGGCGGGGCAGGTCGTCTTCCAGGTTGCCGATGTCGACCAGGGCCGGAGCCCCGCTCCACGAGAAGGAGGCGGGCCTGCTCTTCCGGGCCCGGTCCAGGCCGGCCTTCGCCAGCGCGTTCCGGTCCTCGCCCTCCCCCGCGTCCCGGGGAGGGATGTCCAGGAGCAGCGTGGGGATGCCCACGTTGGCGAGGTGGGCCGCGATGGCGGCGCCCATGACGCCGGCGCCCAGGACCGCCGCGCGGTCGATGCGCTCGGGTGCGGGTGTGTCGGTTGCGTTCGCACGGCCAGGCACGTTCGCTCTCCTATGCGGGTTCAGCGTCGGCACCGAAGCCCCGGGCCAGCATCGCCGCCACGGGTTCGAGGGCCGACATGAGTGGACGTTCGCGCTGCGAGCGGACCCATCCGGTCACCACCTCGTCCAGGGCTCCGAAGAAGACCTGGCGGGAAAGGCGAACGTCCAGGTCCTCCCGGAAGGCGCCGCACGTCATCCCCGACTCGATGACCTCGGTGATGACGTCGAAGTAGGCTGCCACCGCCGGCCCGATGCCCTCGGCCAGGGCCGGGTCCGGGTCCCGGGCGTGAATCAGGAACACGGTGGCCAGGTCCCGATCCTCGGCGAAGAACGCCAGGTGCAGCTCGGTGAGCAAGCGCAGCCGGGGCGCGCCTGCCGCGGCCTCCTCCAGCGCGGGGCGGCACCGCTCGATGTAGCCCCCCAGGTGCCGCTGGAACAGCGTGATCAGCAGGTCCTGCTTGCGCTCGAAATACAGGTAGATCGTGCCGGTGGCCACCCCGGCCTCCCGGGCCACCGTGGCCATGTTGCTCCTGTAGTAGCCGTGCTCCGCGAAAACGCGCACCGCCGCCTGCAGGATGCGGTCCTCCTTGTCGGGGGCCGGAGGAGTGGGAGGTGCGTCGGGAGAGCGTGCCGGCGGGGCGGTCGGCGAACCTGAATGAACGTTCATTCAGATAGGATGCGGCGCGCGACCACCCGGCGCAAGGGGTCTCCTGGGGGGGGCTCCTGGGGGGGGCTTTGGTAGGCGATGCAAGAGTGCGTCCTGGGGGTGCCGCGTATCCAGGTCTGGAGATTTCAGCTTGCAGAGTTTACGTGTGGGTGAAGGCAGGGTGACCTGAACCTGCTACGGACCTCCGACGAAGTCGCGCCATGCCCAACACCGCCGCCCTCCCCTTCACCCTGCGCCGCAGCAAGGACACCGTCTCCATGGAGGCCATCATGTCCACCACGGAGACGGTCCACGGACTGCTGCGTCTGGACGGGGAGGGCCTCACGATCCAGTGGCGTCTCGCGCGGAGGACGGAGTACGTGGGAAGCCAGATCCGCACCGACGAGGAGCTGGGCCAGGTGCGGCAGGTGGCCATCCCGCTGGCCGCCGTGGCCGGCGCCCATGTGTGGAACAGGTGGTGGGACCTGCTTGGGCCCCGGATCGTCCTCACCGCGGCGGACCTGCGCGCCTTCGAGGTGCTGACGGGCGAGGGAGGCCTCCGCCTGGAGCACCCGGCCGAGGTGCGCCTCCGCCTGCGGCGCCGGGACCTTCTGCTGGCGGAGGAGTTCGCGGCAGAGCTGACCCTGGCGCGGGCGCAGCTCGCCGTGGAGAAGGAGGAGGAGCGGCCGGCGGTGCGGGGCGGGCGGGACGCTCCGGGCCTCCCCGACGGGAGCGCACGTCCATGAGACGCATCCTCTACTGCGTGGCCATGAGCCTGGACGAGGTGGGACTCGCTTTCCGACGCCCATGCCTGACCCGCCGGGCGCCACCCGCTTCCTGGACCGGGACGTGGTGGCGGCGTTTCGGCCGGTAGCGGGCCGCTCGGCCGGTACGCTGCCGCGCTGCCGCGCCCTTGCCCCACGCGCGGCGACGCACCCAGCTTGCCGGGTTCCCGTCCCGCCCCCACGGCATTCCGGCTCCCGCGTTGAGACCCACCTTTCCCCTGCTTGTCGCCGCATTGACGGCTTCGTGCGCGCTGCCCGATGCGGAGCCTCTCCCAGCGGGCAGCTTCGCCTTCGCCGTTTTCGGGGACGGGCCCTACCGAGCTTGGGAGAACCGGCGCTTTCGAAGGCTGGTGGAGGATGTGAACCGGTCGGACCTGGCCTGGTTCCTCCATGTGGGGGACATCCTGTGGTATCCGTGCTCCGACGTCGAGTACCGGGCGCGCCTCCGGGCCCTGAACGCCATCCGCCACCCGGTGGTCTACACCCCCGGCGACAACGAATGGACCGACTGCCACGAGCCCATCGCGGGCGAGTACGAGCCTCTGGACCGCCTGCGGAGCCTCCGGGCGATCTTCTTTCCCGAGCCCGGGAGGACGTTCGGGGGCTCGCCCATGGAGGTGGAGTCCCAGGCCGCGGACTCCGCGTTCGCCGAGTTCGTGGAGAACGTGCGGTGGACACGGGGAGGGTTCGTCTTCGCCACGCTGCACCTGGTGGGGTCGGGCAACGCCACGGAACCGTTCGCCGGCCGGACGGAGGCCCACGACCAGGCGGTGGCGCGGCGGACTGAGGCCGCGGAGGCCTGGATGGAGCAGGCGTTCGACGTGGCGGAGCGCGACGCGGCCAAAGGGATCGTGCTGGCGCTCCACGCTTCCATGTGGGACGGGGGCCGACCCCAGCCCTACCCGGAGTTCCGGGGCTTCGTGCGCCGCCTGGCGGAGCGGGTCGCGGCCTTCCCGGGGGAGGTCCTCCTGGTCCACGGGGACGACCACACGTACATCGTGGATCATCCCCTGGAGGACCCCGAAAGCGGCCGGCCGCTGGACAACTTCGCCCGGATCGAGACCTTCGGCTCGTCGGACATCGGCTGGGTGAGGGTGGTGCTGGACTCCGTGGCGGGGCGGGTGGTGGGCACGGAGCCCCGCCTGATGCCGGGATGGTGGCTCTGGTAGAGAGACGGTCCCATCAGAACAAGGAGATGAGGTCCATGACGGAGCGGGTGGTGGTGAAGACGCTGGAACTGGACGCCCCCATCGAGCGCGTGTGGAAGGCGATCACCGACCCGGCGGAGCTGTCGCGCTGGTTCGGGGACCGGACGGTCCTGGAGCTGCGGCCCGGTAGCGACGGCGCCATGATCTGGGAGGAGCACGGCAGCTTCGCCGTGCGCGTGGAGGAGGTGGAGGCGCCCCGGCGGCTGGTGTGGAGCTGGGTCCACGAGGCAGGGGTGGCCTTCGAGGACGCGCCCGCCACGCGCGTCGAGTGGGTCCTGGAGCGCCGGGACGACGGCGGCACGACCCTGCGTCTCCGTGAGACGGGCTTCCGCACCGACCTTCATCACCAGCAGAACACGCATGGGTGGGACGAGGAGCTGGCGGAGCTGGTGGGGTTGGTGGGGGTGCCGCGGTAGGCGGGTCAGCGTCGGGCGGTTCCGACCACCGGTGCGGCTCCAGGCCGCGGGCGGTCGCGGGGACGCCGGCACCAGGGCCCTCGCGGAAGACCACCGGCTGGTGGCTCCAGGCCGCGGGCGGGTCGTGGGGGCGCCGGCACCAGGGCCCTCGCGGAGGACACCGGCTGGCGGCTCCGGGCCGCGTGCGGTCGTGGGGGCGCCGGCACCAGGGCCCTCACGGAAGACCACCGGCTGGTGACTCCAGGCCGCGGGCGGTCGCGGGAACGCCGGCTCCCGAATCGCAGGGAATGCAGCCCTGGTAAACTGCGAACGCGCGACGGCTGCGTTTCGGTGGATTATTGACGAAAACGCAGACGGGCCGCTTCACGTCAGCGACGCTGGCGGCGTTCGAGTGAATAATTACCGCGAACGCAGCACCCGCCCTTCCCGAGGGTATCGTCGGCGGCGTTACAGGTAATAACGTCGCCCGGGGACCGGGGCGGAGGAGGGGAGCCGCGGCCAGGCCGGCACCCGCGCCGCCACAGCCATCGGCAGGGCGCCGGAGCTCACCCCACGTCCAGCGCGTACCGCACCACGTACAGCTCGTCGTACTTTCCGGCCCGCACACCGTAGATGCGGTCCGACCCGAAGACGTAGGGCGCCACGTCCCGGGGGATGGGCACCTCCCCGAGGTAGGTGCCGTCCGGCTCGAATACGTCGAAGAGCAAGGGCGCGTAGAAGGGCCAGTTGGGCATGGGCGCCACCGTGGGGCCCAGGGCTCCCTGGGGCTCGGCGGTGGGCTCCGACGGGGTGGGCCTGGGCACCCAGATGCGGCCGTCCCCACCGAAGTGGAACTGGCCGTAGGCGGGCTTGGTCCACGCCGTCTCCAGAGCGGCGTCGTCGTCGTCGTCGTCGACCAGGCGTCGCTCGTACTCGGCGTGCTCCGCCTCGCTCACGGGCACCGGCTCCCATGCCTTGCTGATCCGCACCACCGTGCCATCGGTGCGCCGGATCTCGAACGCGTAGTCGCCGTTCACCCCGATCACCATGTGCCCGTCGGGGTGGAGGGCCCAGATCTTACCGGGGTGGAGCGGCCCCCAGCGGCCCTGCGGCTCGTCCCGATGGGCCGGCGGCGGGACGGTGTCCACCAGGGCGCCGCCGGCGTCCAGGTGCAGGAGGCCGATGGGCCACGGAAACGGAAGGGGTGCGCCAGGATCGAAGGGCCCCACCAGGGCCTTCACGTAGACGTGCCCCTCGGCGTCCGCCACGGTGGCCTGGCGGGTGTAGAGCCCGCTCTCCACGCGCCAGTGGTCCGCCACGGTGCCGTCGTCCCGGTAGACGATGATCCGCTGGTTGTCCATGTCCCGGAGCAGGATGGTGCCGTCCCGGCGCACGACCAGGCCCCGAATCCTGTGGCCGTACTCGCCGGGGCCCTGGCCGAGGCCACCCAGGCTCCCCAGGTATCGGCCGTCGGCGTCATAGCGGCGGAGGGCCGGCACCTGCCCGTCGAAGACCAGGATGTCCCCCGTGGCGGTCACCCCCACCTCGGCGATCATCCCGAAGGTCTCCTCGTCGGCGCCTTCCAGGGCTCCGATCTCCAGCGTCTTCCGGAGGCGGGCGGGGCGGGACCAGACGCTTCCGGACTCGATGTGGACCCGTATGGTGTCGCCCACGGTGTCCCGGGTCATGACCAGGGAGTCGTGAACCGCACCGTCGCCGCCGCAGGCCGCGAGGGTGAGGGCAGCGAGGGCGATGAACCCGTGCGCGACGGGGGCGGCCGTGACGCGGGCGGATGCGGCGCCCGTCCCGGTGAGGATGCCCCGTTCGGCCCGCCGAGGCCCACCCCTTCCTGCCGCCACCCTCACCGGATCCCCCGCATCGTCACGAGGTACATGGCGAAGCTGCCCAGCCAGTGTCCGCCCTCGTAGTGCTCGCCGGTGACGGCGGCCAGGCCCGCCTCCCGGTGAGCCCGGGCGGTTGCCTCGAGGCTCGGGCGACGGGGGTCGTCCCGGGGCAGACCGGCCACGATCCCGTCCAGCATCCAGGCGCGGCTGAGGTTCAGGCCGTCCAGGTGGGCGAGCTTGCCGTCGCTGGCATCGGTCACCACGGCGGGCTCCAACCAGGCGGTCGCCTCGCCTCGGCCGAGGTCCGGCAGGAACGCGCCGAGCCACGACGCGAACGCTTCCGGCTCCAGAACGCGGCGCACGAGGTCGGCCTCCGCCAGGCACGGCGACAGGAAGTCCTGGCCCGAGGGCTCGTACGCCATCGGGCAGTCCCGGTCTCCCAGGTAGAGCTCCTGGACCCGACGCGTCAGGAGGTCGCTCATGGCCGCGTCTTCCGCCGTCTCCGCCCAGTCCAGAACCAGCCCGAACGAAAAGGCCGTCTGGAAGTGCTCGCCGCCCCGGATGGGGTGGGTCAGCTTGGGCATCCACTCGGCGAGTCGGTCCGCGGCGGCCCTCTCCAGGGGGGCCAGAGCCGCGCCCCAGCGCCGGGCATCGGCGTCGTCCCACTCCCGCAGTTCGGCGGCGAGCTGGAGAAGCCACGCCAGCCCGTAGGGGCGCTCGAACCCCGTCCGGCCGTCCGCTCCTGAGTAGGCCGCTTCGCCGGCGATGTGATCCGCCGTCAGGCTCTGGCCGAGGGCTGTGCGCGCCAGGCCCGCCATCTCCGTGTGCGGAAAGAAGCGGGCGAGCCGGGCCAGCAGCCAGTGCCCGTGGACCGCCGAATGCCAGTCGTAGCAGCCGAAAAAGGCCGGCGTCAGCTCCCTGGGTGGCGCGGCGTCGGCGTCACCGGTCAGCACGTGCGCGATCTTGTTGGGGTACTCCTGGTGGACGCACGCCAGGGCCAGAGTGCCGAAGCGCTCCGCGATGGCGGCGTCCAGCGCGGGCCCCAGGTTCTGGGCCGCGCCAGCGCCGGGGGCGAGGACCGCGGCGACAAGGAGGACCGACATGGCCGGGATCCGGCCTCTCCTCCGGCTCATGGACATCTCCTGAAGAACGGTTGCGGCCTCGGGGGACTCTGGGGTAACCTGCGTTCGGCGATAGGGTTGAGGAAACCCCCTCGCCCGATCCGGCGTAGGAGGTAGGGTGAACATCAAGCGAGTGATTCCGTACGTGCTGGCCTTCGGGCTGGTGCTCGTCGGGGACTTCCTCCTCTTTGGAGGTCCTCCCCGTCCCGATCTGTCCTTCCAGGCCTCGCTGCGGGCGGCCATGGCCGCGCAGGCGCAGGTCACCGACGACTGGCTCGCCATGGACGGCGTGGTTGGCACGGCGGTGGGCTTCGACGCCGGCGGTGGCGCGGTGGTCAAGGTGTACCTCACCGCTCCGGGAGTGGCCGTGCTTCCCCGGGCGGTAGCGGGCGTGCCCGTCCAGATGGAGGTCACCGGGCCCATCGTGGCCCTGGCCGACTCGCCGCCCGGCTGGGCGGGGCCCGCGATCGAGGATGCGGCCGACGACGAGGCCGTGGATCCCAAGCGGAGCTTCCCCCGCCCGGTGCCCATCGGCGTGTCCACGGGGCACCCGGACATCACCGCCGGCACCATCGGCGCTCGGGTCTCCGACGGACAGCGCGTCTACGCTCTGAGCAACAACCACGTCTTCGCCGCCAACAACCGGGGCCGGCCGGGCGACAACCTGCTCCAGCCGGGCACGGTGGACGGGGGACGGGACCCGGCCGACGTGCTGGGCACGCTCCACGACTTCGAGCCCATCGAGTTCTGCGGCAGGGTCATCTGTCCCAAGAACGCCATGGACGCGGCCATCGCTCTGACGAGCGTCGACGACCTCGGTTTCGAAACGCCCGAGGGAGGCTACGGGAGCCCCAGGTCGGGGTCCGTTGAGCCCAAGTTGGGCATGAAGGTCCAGAAGTACGGCCGCACCACGGGGCTCACGCAGGGTCACATCAGCGGGATCAACGCGACGATCGACGTCAGCTATACGGCGGCTACCGCTCGTTTCGAGAACCAGATCATGATCACGGGCGCGAGCGGGAAGTTCAGCGACGGCGGCGACTCGGGCTCTCTCATCGTGACCAAAGGCCTCCTCCTCGCCGACCGGAAGCCCGTCGGTCTTCTCTTTGCCGGCAGCCCGACGCACACCATCGCCAACCCCATCGACGTCGTGCTGCGGCGCTTCGGCGTCCAGGTGGACGGGGGATGAGCCAGAAGCTGGAAGCGGCCCGCAAGAAGCTGACGGGGGAGGTCATGGGCCGCCCGGGCGTCACCGGAACCGCCGTGGGCCTCCAGGGCGGCAAGCCCTGCCTCAAGGTCTTCGTCAGCGATGACGAGGCCGGGAAGCGGGTTCCAAAATCGGTGGACGGGTTCCGGGTGGTCGTGGAGAAGTCGGGCACGTTCCGGCCCACTCCCGCGTGATCGTCACGTCCCTCGCGGTCCTGCTGGGCACGGCCTGCGCCGAGCCCGCCCCCCGGCCCCTCCTTGCCGAGCCCTCCACCAACCGTGAGGCCATCTACGCCCAGGGCATTCCCTTCGAGACGTTCCTGGACAGGGCCGTACGGCGGCGGAGGACGTGGGTGGACAACTACGCCCGCGGTACGGTGCCGGACGACCTCCTGGCCCGGGCTCGGGCGGTGCCGGGCACCTGGCGCCTTCTGGTGGTGACCCTCGATGCGTGCAGCGACTCGGCCGGGACCATCCCGTACCTGACCCACCTCGTGGAGGCGGTCGAGAGGCTGGAGATGCGCATGGTGGATCCCACGGTGGGACGGCCCGTCATGGAGGCCCACCGCACACCCGACGGGCGCGCCGCCACGCCCACCATCGTGCTCCTGGACGAGGCGTACGAGGAGGTGGGCTGCTTCCTGGAGAGGCCGTCGGTTCTGCAGGAGTGGGCCCTGAAGGCTCTGGGGGAGATGAGCAGCGAGGACTTCCTGGTGGAGAAGACCCGTTGGTATGACGAGGACGCGGGTCGGCAGACCATGGAGGCCATCGTGGTGCTCATGGAGCGGGCGGCGGACGGAAGGGGCGGCTGCTGAGCGATACGACGCGCCGGCCATTCCCTGGCCGCCTGCTCGTTGCCGGCTTCGTTCTGGGCGTGTCGGCCGCCACCGGGGCCCGAGCCCAGGACGAAGCGAGGTTCACCGCCGTGGAGTTCTGGAGCCGGGATGGGCTTCTGATCACGGCCGACTACTACGCGCGGGACCGCCCCGACGCGCCGGTCGTGATCCTCTTCCACCAATCGGAGGCCAGTCGCGGGGAGTTCCGGGACATCGCCCCGCGTTTGAACGAGATGGGCTTCCACGCCCTGGCGGTCGACCTGCGCTGGGGAGGCAAGGACCGTTGGCACCGCGTGGACAACGAGACCGCGCGGCGGAACGGCACGGAGGCCCTCGTGGCGGCCATCGAGGGCGGGCGGGCCTCGCCCTGGCCCACCATCTTCCAGTCCTATCAGGACATGGAGGCGGCTCTGGAGTGGACCAGGGGGAAGGGTCTCTCCGGCCCCCGGCTCGTCCTGGGCTCGTCCTTCTCGGCCATCCTGGCCTTCCGCATGGCTTCCGAGCACGAGGAGGTGGCCGCGGTCCTCTCCTTCTCCCCGGCCGAGTACTTCGAGAAGGACACGACGATGGTGCGCGGATGGGCGGAGGAGATGTCGGTACCCGTCTTCATCGGCGCCGGGGTGGACGAGGAGGGGAGGGTCTGGCCGGTCTATCGGGCCCTGGGCAGCCGCCGCAAGGAGATGATCCTGGCGCCGGCGGGCAGCCACGGCGCGTCCATGCTGATGGAGGACGAGGCCGCCTGGGGAGCGTTCGCGGATTTTCTGCGGTCGCTGGGGAGGGAAGCCGGGTCGGTGCTTCGGAGGTGAACGCGAAGCCTCCGCGACTTCGGTGGAGTGGGCCCGCCTCGCCGCCCGCGCCAGGGGGGTATCGCCCGTCGCCGCCGCGACGTGTAGGATGCCAGGAGGCGACCGGCACCCGCGCCGCGCCCTGAGCCGCTTTCGCCCCCGCGTTCCAAAGGACGATACCCGGAATGCGCATCACCGCCATCCACGTCTTCCAGGTGGACCTGCCCCTCCACGAGGGGAGCTACAACTGGTCCGGGGGCAAGTCCGTCCAGGTCTTCGACAGCACCATCGTGCGCATCGAGACGGACGAGGGCCTGACCGGGCTGGGAGAGGTCTGCCCGCTGGGACCGTTCTACCTCCCCGCATACGGACCCGGCGCCCGGACGGGCATCGCCGAGCTGGCCCCCCACGTGCTCGGGCAGGATCCCCTGGAGATCGGACGGCTGAACCGGCTCATGGACGCCGCGCTCCTGGGGCACCCCTACGTGAAATCGGCGCTGGACATGGCGTGCTGGGACATTGTGGGGAAGGCCACGGGGCAGCCCGTGTGCACCCTCCTGGGCGGGCGTTACGGAAAGGACTTCGTCCTGTACCGCGCGATCTCCCAGGAGGCGCCCGAGGCCATGGCCAGGCGCGTGGCCGAGTACAGGGACCAGGGCTACCGCAGGTTCCAGCTCAAGGTGGGGGGCGACCCCGAGACGGACGTGCGCCGCATCCGGGCGGCACGGGAGGCCCTGGAGGAAAGCGACGTCCTGATCGCGGACGCCAACACGGGCTGGCTGATGAAGGACGCGGCCCGTGTGGTGCGGGCCGTGCGCGACGTGGACGTCTACATCGAGCAGCCCTGCGCCACGTACGAGGAGTGCCTGAGCGTCCGCCGACGCACCGACCACCCCTTCATCCTGGACGAGTCCATCGATGGCCTGGGGCCGCTGCTCCGGGGCCACGCCGACGGCGCCATGGACGCGGTGAACCTCAAGATCGGCAAGCTCGGGGGCATCACGAAGACCCGGCAGGCCCGGGACCTGTGCGTCGAGCTGGGCGTCGCCGTGACCATCGAGGACTCCTGGGGAGGCGACATCGTCACCGCCGCCATCGCCCACGTGGCCCACAGCACGCCTCCCGCCTTCCTGTTCACCGCCACCGACTTCAACAGCTACGTCACGGTGAGCACCGCCGAAGGCGCGCCCGTGCGCGCGGGCGGCCGCCTGGCCGCTTCTACCGCGCCGGGGCTGGGCGTCGAGCCCCGGGAGGATGTGCTGGGGCACCCCGTGGCGTCGTACCGCCTGAGCTGACAGCTCCCGCGCGTTCCTTTCCCTGACGGGAGACGGCCTGCGGCCGGGTGTGGCGTGGGCGGGCGTGCCCGGGCGCCGGGCGGGCCGCGTCGGCGTTTCCGCGGAAACGTGGGCGGAGTCCCCCCGCCTGTGGTGCTTGCCCCGCACCGGCCCCATCCGGCAGCTTTCCCGGACGCGGCCCGCAACCGGCGGCCGACCCCCCAGCCGAAACCACACCTCCGGAGCCCGGTTCGATGACGACCAGGAGCCCATGCCCCGCCAGCCGATTCGTCGCCGGCCTCGCCCTCGCCCTCCTCGCCGGAGCGCCGTCGGCGGTGATGCCCCCGCCCGCCGCCGCCCAGGGCCGCATCGCCGGCATGCCCGGCCACGACCGCTTCCTGGAGATGGCGCCGCGGATGCGGGACGCGGTGGTGTCGGGGGCGCTGTCGGTGGAGTGGGCCGAGGACGGGCAGAGCTTCGAGTACGACCGGGAGGGCCGGCGCTTCCGCTTCGACCTGTCCGCTGGTCGCGCGGTGGACGTGGGCGCGTCGAAGGGTGGCGGCCGGGGTAGCCCGCGCCTCGGAGGCGGGCCGGCCCGGGGTCGACAGTTCGAGGAGGCCGAGTCGCCCGACGGCTCCATGCGGGCCTTCTACCGGGACCGGAACCTGTGGATCAGCCGGGCCGACAGCAGCGGCGAGCGGGCCGTGACGACCGACGGCAGCGAGGAAGGCCGCATCAAGTACGGCACCGCCTCCTGGGTCTACGGCGAGGAGCTGAACCAGAACACAGCCATGTGGTGGTCTCCGGACGGGAGCAAGCTTGCCTACTACCGCTTCGACGAGAGCGGCGTTCAGGACTACTACCTGCAGATGAGCCAGACGGAGATCCAGAGCACGCTGGACGTCGAAGCCTATCCCAAGGCCGGCACCACCAACCCGCAGGTGGCGGTCTTCGTCTACGACCTGGCCAGCGGGGGGACCACCCGCATCGACGCGCGGGACGGCCAACCGCTCGCGGACGATGTCGTCGGCCACTACGTGTATGCCGTCGAATGGTCCCCCGACGGCAGCGAGCTGACGTTCAATCGCACCAACCGCCGCCAGAACGTCATGGAGCTCACGGCGTGCGGCCCGGCCACCGGAACGTGTCGGACGGTGGTGCGGGAGGAATGGCCCACGGGCTGGGTGGAGAATCATCCGCCCAAGCGGTACCTGGCCGACGGCCACCGCTTCCTCCTGATCAGCGAGCGCACGGGCTTCGCCAACCTCTATCTGTACGACCTGAGCGGCGAGCTCCTGGCCACCCTCACCGAGCACCCCTTCGAGGTGGCCAGCATCGTCGAGGTGGACGAGGACGCCGGCGTCGTGTGGTACATGGCCCGGAGCGGGGACAACCACATGAAGCTCCAGCTCCACCGGGTGGGGCTGGACGGCTCCGGCGACGTGCGCCTCACCGACACGGCTTTCAACCATTCGGTGACCATCGCGCCTGGCGGCGGGCACTTCGTGGACGTGGCCCAGACCCACGACCAGGCCCCGATCTCTCGCCTCTTCGACCGGGATGGAGGGCTGGTCGCCGAGCTGGCCGCCAGCGACCTGTCCAGGTTCGAGGCTCTGGGGCTGGAGCCGGTGGAGATGTTCACGTTCCCGGCGGCGGACGGCGTCACCGAGCTCCACGGCATGCTTCACAAGCCCTCCGACTTCGACCCCAGCCGGGAATACCCGGTGCTGGTGTCGGTCTACGCCGGTCCGGCCACCAACGGTGCCGGGGAGAGCTTCACGGTGCCGAACGCCCTCACGGAGTACGGCTTCCTGTACGTGACGCTGGATGCCCGGAGCGCGGCCGGGAGGGGC
>DASWKP010000179.1:0-9464 GCA_036396575.1 Longimicrobiales bacterium
AGCGGCGAGTACCGCCAGACCGTGACCGGGGGAACGGTGGTGGTCAGGATCACGACGCCGCACCTGGTGTGCGCCGACGGGGTTCGCCTCCAGTCCGACTCGGTACGCTTCTTCGAGGCGACGAGCTACTACCAGTTCTTCGGCAACGTCTTCTTCCAGGACACGATCCAGACGCTGCGCTCCCGGGACGCCCAGCTCGACCGCCGCCAGGGGCTTCTCCAGGCGCAGGGGGACGTGCGCCTGGAGCGGGAGGACGGCTCACGGATCATGGGAGAGAGCCTGGTCCACGAACAGCTCCGGGGGGACCGGACCGAGCGCCTGACGGTCCAGGGAGGACAGCCCAACGCCATCCTCTACCCCCGCCGCGCGGAGGGAGGAGAAGGCGCCGGGGCCCCGCCACCGGCCGACTCCGCCGTGACCCCGTACGACATCACCGCGAGCAGCCGGATCGTCATCGAGGGACAGACCCGATTCCGGGCGGTGGGCGACGTCGTCATCGTGCGCGGCGCCCTGACGGCGTTCGGCGACGAAGCCGACCTGGACCAGGACGAGGGCGTGCTGAACCTCCTGGGGAGCCGCCAGCGCGTGGCCCGTATGACCGGGGATCAGTACGACCTCGAAGGGGAGCACATCCGGGCCGTCATCCTCCTGGACGTGGTGCGCCAGGTCGTGGCGCGGCGGCGAGCCCGGCTCATCGGCAGCGACCTCGTGATGAGGGCGCCTCTCATCACCCTGGACATGACGGATGGGGTTCTGGAGAGACTCCACGCCCAGCCGGATGATCGCGCGGCTCCGCCCGCGGACGATGGCGCGGAGTTGGCCCCCGTGGGTCCGGCCATCTTCACGGTGGCCCATCCGCCCCGCCCGGTCGCCGTTGCCGAGGACTTTCAGCTCGTGGGCGACGAGATCGAGGTCGCCGCTCCGGGTGGGGTCCTGGACTCCCTGGTGGCCACGGGCAACGCCCGGGGCGAATCGCTGTCCCGGGATTCCCTCAACAGTGAGGACACTCCGGAAATCGCCCGCCGGGACTGGATGGAGGGCCGCACGCTGACGGCCCGATTCACCCGGGTGGAGGTCCCGGACACGGCGGCGGGAGCGGCCCCTGACTCCGTTCGCCAGGAGTACCGTCTGGAGCGGCTGACCGCGGAGACCGAGGCCCGGAGCCTGTACCGTATGCTCCCCATGGACACGCTGGCGGCGCCGGTCGAGCTCCCGGACTCCGCGACCGTGGCCGACTCCGTCACGGCGGAGCGGGAGGGCGTCCCGACGGACTCGATAGCGCCCGAGCCGAGGGACCGGCGGTTGGCCCTGCACTACGTCACGGGCTCGCGCATCACGCTGATCCTGGAAGGGGGCGAAGTGCGTCGCATGGAGGTGGAGGGACCGACCCGGGGCGTCCACTTCGAGCCCAGACTCCGAAGGGGAGGAGTGGGACAGTCCCCGCCGCCGGGAGGGAAGGAGACCCCATGACGCTCCAGGCGCTTCGCGACTACGTCCTGGCCCTTCCACCCCGGGACCTGGCGGTGGCGGTGGCCGTGGCCGAGCTCGTGCGCCGGGCGGACGGCAACGGACAGGCCGAGCGGGGCGTGTGGCTCGCCTCGGTGAGGGACCGCATCGAGCTGCTGGCCGGCGAGCTCGGCTCCGGCGCCATGCCCGTCGGTGGCGGCGACCCGGAGGCCCTGAGCGTTTACCTGGAGAACGTGGTGCTCAGGTCCCTGGAAGCCGCCGGCGTGGGCATGCGGGAGCCCCCGGACGAGTCCTGGGAAGGCGTGGCTTTGCGCGTGGAGTCCGCCGAAGCCGGGGACCTGGCTCCGCTTCTCGACGAGTTGGACGCCCATGTGACCGACCTGGCTCGGCGCCACGCGAGCGAGCGATCGCACGTGTCCGCCGGGGTGGCCCCCGAGACCCGTGACAGCAAGCTGTGGGCCGAGAACCTGACCAAGGTCTACCGGAAGAGGAAGGTCGTGAACGAGGTGGACATCGCGGTCCACCAGGGCGAGATCGTGGGCCTGTTGGGGCCCAATGGAGCCGGCAAGACCACCACGTTCTACATGATCGTGGGGCTGATCCCACCCAACCAGGGCCGCGTGTGGCTGGACGAGGAGGAGCTGACCGAAACACCCATGTATCGCAGGGCCCGCAAAGGCGTGGGCTACCTGGCGCAGGAGCCGTCCATCTTCCGGAAGCTGACGGTGGAGGACAACGTCCTCTCCATCCTCCAGACCCTGAATCTCCCGAAGAAGGAGGAGCGAGCCCGGCTGGAGGACCTGCTGGCGGAGCTGTCCATCGGCCACTTGAGGGACTCGAAGGCCTATTCCCTGTCGGGAGGCGAGCGGCGGCGCCTGGAGATCACCCGCGCCCTGGTCCAGCGTCCCAAGTTCATGCTCCTGGATGAGCCTTTCGCTGGCATCGACCCCATCGCCGTCAACGACATCCAGCAGATCGTGAAGGAGCTGAAGCACCGGGGCATCGGCGTGATCATCTCGGACCACAACGTCGAGCAGACCCTGGAGATCGTGGACCGGGCCTACATCATGTACGAGGGCCGCATCCGGATCTCCGGCTCGGTGTCCGAGCTGGTGTGGAACGAGGACGTGGCGGCGATCTACCTTGGCCCCATCCTGACGCAGCGCATGCGGGCGAGGTTTCCACGGCCCGACCAGGGCCGATGAACCAGTACGCCAAGCTCTTCCAGAGCCAGCAGCTCCGGCAGGAGATGAGGATCAACCCTCGCCTGTACCAGGCGATGGAGCTCCTCTACATGCCCCTCCTGGATCTCCAGCAGCACCTGAACCAGGAGCTGGCGGAGAACCCTCTCCTCGAGATGGCCGAAGCCGACGAGGAGAGGGAGGTGGAGCTCGCCGACGAGGAGCCGCCCGCCCAGGAGGAGGACGAGATCGACTGGGAGGAGATCCTGCTGGACGGCTTCGAGGTGGGAGGGCGCAGGGAGCAATACGAACACCGGGAGTACTTCCAGCCCACGCCCGTCGAGGTCCACGACCTCCACGACCATCTGGCCGATCAGTTACGGCTCCTGGACCTGGACGATCGCGCGATGCGTCTGGGCGAGGAGATCATCGGCGACATCGACGACGACGGAATGTTGTCGTGCTCGCTCGACATCGTGATCCTGGGCGCCAACGAATGGCTCGCGGAGGTCCGGCAGGTGGCCGTCGAGCGGGCCCGGGAGCTGCCCCTGGAAGAACGGGACGAGGAGCTGGCGGAGATCGGGGAGCTGTTCCGCCCGTATACGATCGAGGAGGCGGAGGCGGTGCTCGCCAGCGTTCAGAGCCTCGACCCGCCCGGGATCGGGGCCCGGGACCTGCGGGAGTCGATCATGCTCCAGATGCGTCGCCAGAACATGGAGCGGCACCTGGCCTGGGAGATCGTCCGGGACCACTTCGACCACCTCATCAACCGCCGGCTCGGTGACATCGCCCGGGCCATGGGCCTCACCCCGAGGGAGGTCCAGGACGCCGCCGACGAGGTCAGCCATCTGGATCCCAAGCCGGGCCTGAAGTACTCCGCCAAACGCGAAGAGTACATCATCCCCGATCTCATCGTGGAGAAGATCGACGGCGAGTTCATGGTGTTCGCCAACGACACCAACCTGCCCCGGCTGCGCATCTCGCGGGCCTACCGGGAGGTCGCTCGGGACAAGGACAAGTTCAAGGGTGAGAACCGCGACTTCATATCCAGCAAGCTCAACTCGGCCAACTGGATGATCCAGGCCATCGAGCAGCGGCGGCAGACCATGCTCAAGGTGATGCACTTCATCGTGGACCGTCAGCGCGACTTCCTCGAGCGGGGGGTCCAGCACCTGAAGCCCCTGACCCTGAGGGAGGTGGCGGATCACATCGAGATGCACGAGTCCACCGTCTCCCGGGTCACGAACGAGAAGTACGTGCAGACGCCGCGCGGGGTGTACTCGCTCAAGTTCTTCTTCTCCAGCGGGCTTGCCACGACCAGCGGCGAGGACATCAGCGCGCGGGGCGTGAAGGACAAGCTCCGCAACCTCGTGACCGACGAGAACGAGAAGTGCCCCCTCACGGATCAGGCCATCGTCAAGCTCCTCAAGGACGATGGCGTGAAGATCGCCCGCCGCACGGTGGCCAAGTACCGGGACCAGCTTGGCATCCTCCCGGCCCGCATGAGGAAGCGCGTGTGATGGACGGCCTGGACGCGGTACGAGCCGAAGGCGGGATCCCGGGCGAGGACGGCGGGAGCGGGGGGCACCCCGACGCCGTGGCCGCCGCCGCCACCCTGGGCGACCGAGCCCGTTGGGACTTCGCGGTGCTGGTGCCCGCGCTGGACGAGGCGGAGGTCATCATGGACACCGTCCGCGAACTGCGGGCGGCCTTCGATCGCTACGACCTCCACGGGGCGGTCGTGGTGGTGGACGATGGCTCCAGCGACGGGACGGCCCGCCGAGCCAGGGAGGCCGGGGAGGGATGGGAAGCGCTCACCGTGGTCGAGCACGGTGCGAATCGGGGCAAGACCGAGGCCCTCCTGACGGCGGCTGCCCACACGGACCGGGACGTCCTGGTGGTCTTCGACGCCGACCTGCAGCACCTCCCGGACGAGATTCCGCGCTTTCTGGCCAGGATCCAGGAGGGCTGGGACGTGGTCACGGGGCGGAAGGTGGGCGCCTACGACAAGCGCGCCGTGTCGTCGGTGTACAACGCCCTGTCCCGCCGGATCTTCAATGTGCCGGTTTCGGACCTCAACTCGATGAAGGCGTTTCGCCGGGATGCGCTGGAAGGGCTTCACCTGAGGCACGACTGGCACCGTTTCTTCGTGGTCCTGGCCCACGCGCGCGGCAGCTCGGTCACCGAGATCGACGTCGAGCTGCTTCCCCGGCGGGCGGGCGTCTCCAAATACCAGGGGCCGTTTCGGGTGGTGCTCGGCTTCCTGGACCTGCTGTCGGTGTGGTTCCTGCTCTGGTTCAGCCGCAAGCCCCTTCTGCTGTTCGGCTCGGCTGGGGGCGTCATGGTGGGGCTGGGCCTCGTCGTGGGTGCGGTGGCGTTCTGGCTGCGCTTCGTCATGGGCCTGGGGTTCCGGCCGCTCCTCTACCTGGTGATCGTCCTGGAGACGGTGGGCTTCCTCCTCCTGGGCTTCGGCCTCGTGGCCGAGATGATCGCGCAGCTCCGGGAGGAGACAGAAGCCCTGCGCCGCGACCTGGCCCGGCTGGGCGGGGGCGGCGCCACATGAGCTCCGACCTGCCGCGGGTCCTCGTCGTGGTGGGAACCAGACCGGAGGCCATCAAGATGGCTCCGGTGGTGCGCGCCCTCCGCGAGAGGAACGCCGAGGCCACCACGCTGTTGGCCCTTACCGGGCAGCACACGGACCTGGTGGACCAGGCACTCGAGGCGTTTTCGCTGGAGCCCGACCACGACCTCGCCATCATGCGGCCCGACCAGAGCCTGTACGAGGTGGCCCACGCCTGCATGGACGGGATGCGCGATCTGGTGCGGGCAATCCGGCCCGACGTCCTCCTGGTCCAGGGAGACACCGCGACGGTGTGCTTCGCCTCCCTGGTGGGCTTTCTGGAACGGGTGCGCGTGGGTCACGTGGAGGCGGGGCTTCGGAGCGGCGACAAGTGGTCCCCGTTCCCGGAGGAGATCTTCCGTAGAATCACCGACACGCTGTCGGACCAGTACTTCGCTCCGACGCCGGCCGCCGCGGCCAACCTGGAGAGGGAAGGCGTGCCGGCCGAGCGGGTGCACGTCACCGGGAACACGGTGGTGGACTCCCTCCTGGAGATCGCGGCCCGCGAACGCCCGTTCCGGGACCCGGTCCTGGGTCGAGCCACGGGGGCAGGACGCCGGCTGGTCCTCCTCACCGCCCACCGGCGGGAGTCCTTCGGGGCGCCGCTCACGGCGATCTTCGGGGCCGTACGGGCGCTGGCGGACTCCGTCGACGACGTGGAGGTGGTCTACCCGGTCCACCCCAACCCCAACGTGCGGGAGCCCGCTGTGAAGCTGCTGTCGGATCACCCGCGCATCCACCTCACCGGGCCCGTGGACTACCTGGACCTCGTCCGCGCCCTGCGGGACGCCGACCTGGTCCTCACCGACTCGGGGGGGATCCAGGAGGAGGCTCCGGCCTTCGGCACCCCGGTGCTGGTCCTCCGGGAGGTCACCGAGCGCCCGGAGGGGATCGAGGCCGGCGTGGCCGAGCTGGTGGGCACCGACCCCGATCTGATCCTGGCCCGGGCCCGCCATCACCTGGCGCGGGGGCGGGCCTCGACGCCGCCGGCGAACCCGTACGGCGACGGGCGGGCCGGGGAGCGCGTCGCGGACATCGTGCTGTCGGATCTCCTGGGTACGCCCCGGCGGACCACGGACTGGACGCCGTGAGGCCCCGCGTCACGAATCTCAGAATCCGCATGAGGTGATCATGAATATCCTCATGCACTGTATCTACTTCCCTCCGGAGGTCGGTGGACTGGAGAGCCACGTCTACTACCTGTGCCGGGCTCTCGTGCGGAAGGGCCACGAGGTCCAGGTGGTGACCTCCCGGTCGATCCCGGGATCCCACGAGGAAGAGGTCATGGACGGCATACGCGTGGCGCGCACGTGGTTTCCCGACCGCAGTCCCCCGGGCTGGATCGCGCACGCTCTGGCCTCCACGCCCCGGATGCGGGCGCTGTCCGCACGGGCCGACGTGCTCCACGCGCAGGCGTTCCCCTCGGTGGTCCCGTGCCTCCTGGCCCGGCGGGGACGGACGCCCGTCGTGGCCACCTATCACACCTCCCACTTCCTGCTCAGGGCGGGGACGCGGCGTTGGCGCCCCGTCTTCCGGCGGCTTCTGCTCAGCGCGGACCACAACCTGGCCGCCAGCCGGGAGATCGCCGAGGTGGCCCGGACCCTGGCGCCCTCCGTACCCGTCGAGGCGCTCACGAACGGCGTCGAGACCGAGGTCTTCCGTCCCGTGGAGCCCGCGCTACCGGCCGGGGGGCGTCGCCGGCTGGTCGTGCCGCGGCGGCTCTATCACAAGAACGGGGTGGAATACCTCGTCCGGGCCATACCGTTGCTCGTGCGGCGTCACGACGTGGAGGCCGTCCTCGTGGGGGACGGTCCGGAGCGCCCGCGTCTCGAGGCGCTGGCGCGGGAGCTGGGGGTGTCCGACCGGGTCCACTTCCTCGGTGCCCGACCGAACCGGGATATGCCGGGGCTTCTGAGCTCCGGGGAGCTGGCGGTATTCCCCTCGCTCATGGAGGCCACGTCCGTGGCGGCCCTGGAGGCGATGAGCTGTGGCCGCCCGGTGGCGGCGTCCCGCGTGGGTGGGCTCCCGGAGATCGTGGACGACGAGGTGGGCGCTCTCTTCGAGCCGGCCAATCCCGAGAGCCTCGCCGCCACGGTGGCTGCTCTCCTGGACCGCACGGACCTGGACGCGCTGGGCCGCCGGGCCCGTGAGCGGGTGGTGGAGCGCTGGAGCAACGACCGCCTGGCGGAGCGGCACCTGGAGATCTACCGAAACCTCCTGAAAGGGAATCGGTAAGGGAGCCCATGGCGAAACGAACGAGAGACAGCGAAGGCACGTCGGAGCGCGTCTCCATCCCCAAGTGGCTACCCCCGGTCGCGTTCGCGGTCGTGACCGTGGCGCTGTTCCGGGACTTCATCTTCAGCGACGCGATGCTGTTCGGCAGTGACACGCTGTCCCTGGGCTACATGGCGCGCTCCTTCTACGCGGAGGCCCTTGGCTCGGCGGGCGGCTTTCCGCGCTGGGCGCCCCTCCTCCTGGGAGGGACCCCCTTCCTGGAGTCGCTGGCCGCGGGCGATGCCCTCTATCCGACGTCGCTCCTGCTCTTCGTCATGGCCCCCCACCGGGCCCTGGGTTGGAAGTTGATCATCCATGTGTTCCTGGCGGGCTGCTTCATGTTCGGGTGGGTGCGGACGTTGGGGCGCTCCCGCGCGGCGGCCCTCGTCTCGGGCGTGGCGTACGGGGTGGCCCCCATCCTCGTGGCATGGGTTCGGCCCGGTCACGACGGGAAGCTCTTCGTGGTGGCGCTGACGCCCCTCCTGTTCTGGGCCATGGAATGGACGTTCCGCCGGCGGGGCCTGCTTCCCTTCGTGGCCGTCTCCGCGGTCGTCGCGCTGGTGATCCTCACCACGCACTTCCAGCTCGCCTATTTCCTCTTCGGAGCCGCGGGCCTGTTCTACGCGTTCCGCGCGTTCGTGGAGGGCCCCGTGCCGGACGAGGAGGGCGTCCCGGAGGAAGGGAAGGGGACCCCTCGGACGACCGGCGTCCGGCTCCGCTGGGGAGCCACCCGTTTCGGTCTCTTCCTCGCCGCCGCGGTCCTGGGCGCCGCCGCTGCGGGCATCCAAATCGTGCCGGCCTTCCAGTACGTCACCGAGTTCAGCCGGCGCACGGCCACGACGACGAGGGCCAGCGCGCTGGAGAACCGGCTCTACGCGTCGTCCTGGGGGCTTCATCCAGAGGAACTGGTCTCCTTCGTGGTCCCGGAGTTCGCCGGCAACAACGCCGGGGGTGACGCGGAGTGGACCCAGGGCACCTATTGGGGGCGGAACGGACACAAGGACAACCACGAGTACGCGGGGTTGGTGGTCCTCCTCCTGGCGGTCGTGGGCTTCTTCGGCACCCCCAGAAGAGCCCTGCGCTGGTTCCTGGCGGCCGTGGGCGTCCTTTCGGTGCTTTACGCTCTGGGGACCCACACGCCCGTGTGGGGGCTCTTCTACGCTCTGATGCCCGGGGTCAAGCTGTTCCGGGCTCCCTCCATGGTGTCCTTCCTGTTCGGATTCGCGTCGGTTACGCTGGCCGCCTTCGGGGTGGACCGCCTCCTCGGCCTCGCCGGGGCGGAGCCCCGAAGGCCTACCGGGGAAGGGGACGAGGGTGCGGTGGCCGGGAGGATCCCACTGGTGCTCTGGGCCTGCGCCGGCGCTTTGCTCCTCGGCACGATCGTGGCCGCGTCCGGAGCCCTCTCCTCGATGTGGATCGCCGTCGCCTTCCGCGGCGCGCCGCAGTCCAGCCTCCAGATCCTGGAAGACCATCAGCGCTTCATCGTCCAGGGGTTCTTCCTGGCCACCCTCCTGGCGGCGGCCACGGCGGGAACCGCCCTCGCGGCGCGAAGGGGTGTCCTGAGGCCCCGGGGCGTCCTGGTGGCCCTGGGGCTCCTGGTGCTGGTGGACGGATTTCGCGTCTCCCAGCCCTTCATCCAGACGTTCGACTTCCACGACTGGGCCCGCCCGGATCCCATCGTGCGGGAGCTGCAGCGGCGCCAGACCCTGGAGTCGCCCTTCCGCGTCCTGTCTCTGCTCGATGACGCCCAGGACGTGAAGCCCGCCATGTTCGGCCTCGAGCTGGCGGCCGGTCACCATCCCAACGATCTGGCCCGCTACCGGGAGCTCATCGGCATGGTGGGCAGCGGAATGCCGCAATACCTGACGGCGACCAACGTCTATCGCATCCTCAACGTCCGGTACCTGATCTGGCAGGATTGG